>NZ_JBEXUX010000017.1:0-161778 GCF_040629175.1 Embleya sp. NPDC005971
AGCCGCAAAACGTTGACTTCGTGGCCCGGAGCGAAGCGCAGGGACACGAAGTCACGAGCGAGGGGCCACTTTTTTGTGGAGGAGCCCGCGACGGAGCAAAAAAGTGGCCCCTCGCGAGCCGGCGCCGAAGGCGCCCAATAAAAAGCAGCGCTGCATCGCCGAAAGCCGCCCACCCCACTCGCTGCGCTCACGACCCCGGCCCCGGTGTCGGGTCCGGCTCGCGTCTTCGGCTTCTCGATTCGCTGCGCTCGCGATTCAGCCCCGCCCACGCGCTGCGCTCGCGGCCCGGTCATTCCGCTCGCTGCGCTCGCGACCCCGGCCCCGGTGTCGGGTTCGGCTGGCGTCTTGGGCTTTTCGGCTCGCTGCGCTCGCGACTCAGCCCCACCCACGCGCTGCGCTCGCCGCCCGGTCATTGCGCCTGCTGCGCTCACGACCCGCCTACCCCGCCCGCTGCGCTCGGGCCCCGGCCACCCCGCCCGCTGCGCCCGCGACCCGCGCCCCCATTGGCCCACCCCGCTTGCCAAGCCACCACCACCGCCGCCCCGGAGGTGTTCCCTACGCGCTGCCCGTGGCCAGTTGGGGGGTGCGGGGGATTCGGGCGGTGAGGGCGAGGGGTGGGGTGTTGGGGTGGGTGGGGCGTGGGGGGAGGGCGGCGAGGCCGGTGCGGTTGGGGCCGGCGGTGGCGAGTTCGGCGCGGATGCGGACTTCCATCAGGGCGCCGGCGGGTGCGGCCAGGGCCTTGGCGAGGAGTTCGCAGGCGGCTTCGGTGCGGCCCTCGGCGCGTTCGACGACGGCGAGGGCGTAGAGGGCGTAGGCGCCGACCGGGGTGAGCCCCGTGGTGCCGGTCAGCCGCAGGGCCTGCCAGGCGCCGTCGCGGGCCTCGGCGATGCGGCCCTGGGTGGTCGCGGCCATCGAGAGTGCGGCCAGGAACCAGGCGGCCAGCGTGCCCTGGCCGGTGGAGCGGGCCAGGCGCAGGCCCTCGGCGGCGTGCGTTTCGGCCTCCACGGCCCGCCCGGACAGCGCGCCGGCGACCGCGAGCGGCATCAGTGCCGCGGCCAGGGCGCCGCGCGCGCCGTGCGTGCGCAGGACCGCGGCCTCGTCGAGGAGGACCTCGTACGCGGCCTGGTCGGTGGCCGCCGCGTGCACCGCCAGCGGGGTGACCTCCCACAGCGCGATGCCCAGGCCGTACAGCCGGGCCCGGGTGGCCGGCGCCACCATCGCGGGGGAGACGCCGTCGGCGCCGAGGGCGGCCACGACGGTGCGCAGCGGGTCGTCGGCGGCCAGCGGGAGGGCGGACAGGGCGGCGCGGGCCTGGGTCGTCCGGGCCCGGTCACCCGCCTCCCAGGCGGCGCCGGTCGCGGCGAGCAGGAGCGCGGCGCGACCGTGCGCCGCCTCCAGGAGCAGCGCTCCCGCTTCCGAGCGATGTCCCTCGGCATGCCGCAGCGCGGCGCGGAGCCGGATCGCGGTGCCGGACGAGTGCGCCGAGGAGCCCTCGTCGGCGACGCCGTCCAGGTCGGTCGCGTCGGCGGTGTCCAGCAGGGTGCGCGCGCGGGCCGGGAAGCCGGCCTCCCACGCGGCGTACGCGGCGGCCACGTACCGGCGGCGGGCGACCGGGCGGTCCGAGGTCAGCCGGGCGGCCTGCTCCCAGGTCGCGGCGGCGGCACCCGCGCCGAGTTCGCGGCGGGTACGGCCGGCGCCGGCCTCCAGGGCGGCGGCGAGGTCGGCGTCCGGGCCGGTGGCGAGCGCGGCCAGGTGCCACGGTCGCCGGTAGGCCAGGGCCCCGCTCGCGGCGTAGACCAGTGCCCCGTGCAGCGAGCGGCGCTCCGCCGGGGTGAGCGAGCGGCGTACCTCTTCGCGCGCCGCCGCGTTTCGAAAGCGCACCCGATGTTCGGCGGCGTCGACCAGACCGGCCCGCAGCACCGCGAGCCGAGCACTCCGTCCGATCCCGATGCGGCGACCGGCGACGGCCAACTGGTCCAGGTCGGCGGCCGGTTCGAGCGCGGCCAAGGCGAGCAGGCGGCGAGCGTCCTCCGGCAGCGCCGCGAACGACACGTCCCCACCGGCGACCGCCGCACCGGACCCCGCCCGACGCGCCCCGGCCTCGGCGGCGGCACCGCGCCCACCGTCCCGGCCGCTGCCTTGGTCGTCGTGCCGGCTGTTGTGCGGGTTGCCGTTGCGGTTGTCGTTCCGGTCGTTGCTCCGGTCGTCGCTCGCGTCGTTGGTCCCGTTGCCGCTTTGCTCGTGGTCGCGCCCGTTGCTTCGGCCGGTCTCCGAGGACGGCGGAACCCGCCCGGCTTCGACGGGCCGGTCCGCGCCCGGGACGGGGCCGGCGCTCGCGCCGCTGCCGCTTTCCCGGCTTTCGGCACCCCAGAACACGTCGGTTCCGGCGGCCCGCCCGGGCGACATCGGCCGCTCGGCAGGCGACCCGTTCGATGTGCCCGACTCACCCGGGGCGGCGACCGACTCCGGGTCGCCCTCCCGCTCGGCGCCGTCGGGTGTGGTGCCGGCTTCGAACGTTCCCGTGTCGGATGTGTGTTCGAGTGCCGAGGGCTGGTCCGTGGTCGCGGTGCATCGCGCGTGGTTCGGGTCGAGGTCGTCCCGGTCGGGAGTCGCCTCGCTCGGCGTCGCGACGTTCGTCGCCGGCTCGTCGAGGTCGGCGGCGACGGTGTCCGCGCCGGCCGCGTCGTCGACCGACGATGCCGCGTCCGCCGTGCCCTCGCTCCCGCCCTCCGTCGGCTTCGGCGCCCCGCTCGCGCCTTCGCGGGTGGCGCGCAGGACGGCGATCGGGAGGCCCTCGGCGCGGCCGGCGATGTAGGAGACGACCGCCGCGGAGGCCGCGTCGAGCCAGTGGGTGTCGTCGACGAGGAGCAGGACGGGCTGTTCGCGGGCGGCGATCAGGATCAGTGAGCAGGCCGCCGCGGCCACCACGCCGCGGTCGGCCGCGCCCGGCGCCAGGCCGAGTGCGGTGCGCAGGGCCTGGGCCCGGGTGTGCGGGAGGCGGCCGATTCTGGGGTGCAGGCCGGCGAGGAGTTGGCGGAGCCCGGTGTAGGGGAGGGCGCCGCCGCCGCGCGGGCCGGCCGTCCGCAGGACGGTCATCCCCTTCGCTTCCCACATCGCCTCGGCCAGGAGCGTCGTCTTGCCCGTCCCCGCGGCCCCGCGCAGCACGACCGCTCCGCCGTCACCGGCGCGCGTCCGCTGCAGCAGTGCCGTGACGGCGGCCAGTTCGTCGTTCCTTCCGTGAAGCACGGAAACTCTCCTCGCATCTCGCTCACACCCCCGCGGTGTGGGCGGCGGCCCCGCCGGATCCGGCCGGACCGCCGCACTATGAGCCTGAGCTTGCCCGTTCCCGGTCAACACATGTTCAACATTCACTCAACGTGTGAAGTCCGGACCAAGTAATTACGGACATGTGACACCGACATCGGGTCGACGTCACGCCCGCATCCGGCTGAATATCCGTCAGCCTTTCGGCTGAACTTCCGCCGGAGGTCGCCGCCGGTCGGCCGAAGGCGGCCTCAAGCTCTGTCCGAATGTCCGTCAGTCCTTGTACTCCGGCCGCCGCTTGTCCTTGCGGGCCCGAATGGCCTCCTCGAAGTTCTGCGTCGTCAGGCGCACGTACAACTGGGCGTGCCCCTCGTGGTCCATGTGCGAGTGCATGCTGCCGGCCTCCATGCCGGACCACAGCAACCGTTTGGTCACTTCCACCCCCACTCGACTGAACCCGATGATCCGCTCGGCGAGTTCGTACGCGTCGTCGAGCAACTTCTCGCCCGACACCACGCGCGACACCAGTCCGATCCGCTCGGCCTCGGTCGCGTCCACGTCCCGTCCGGACAACATGATCTCGAATGCCCGAGACGACCCGATCGCCCGGGGGAGCAAATAGCTGATTCCGAGCTCGCTCGCGGTGAGTCCGTTGTTGATGCCGGCTGCCCGAAAGTAGGCCGTGTCGGCGGCGATTCGGATGTCGGTGGCGGTGGCGAGACAGAAGCCGCCGCCGATCGCGGGGCCGTTGATGGCGCCGATCACCGGTTGATGCATCCGGCGCAGCCCCAGGATCACGTCGTCCAGGATCTCCATCGAGCGACGGGCGATGCTGGTTCGGGTCAACCCCTTGATGCCGGGGATCCGGCCGGAATTCTCCAGATCCGCACCGGAGCAGAAGCCCCTCCCCGCGCCGGTCAATATGACGACACGCGTATCGTTGTCGGCGCTCACGGCTTCCAGCGCCTCACGAAAGGGGACCATGACGTCGAAAGCCATGGCGTTCATGCGGTCCGGTCGATTGAGGGTGATGAGCGTGATGTGCGGGCGGGGTTTGTCGACGAGTACGAAGGACATGGGGGCGTCATCCTCGGCATGATTGAGGGGCGAAGGGCTTCGAGTCGCACGGCGTCGGACCGGGCAACCGGGGAACGAATGGGTGCAAATGCCGTTCCGGTGGCACTGATCGGGGCGAATCGCCCGATCGTCGACCGGGCGGCCGGCCGCGAGCCGGCCGACGCGAAACGTGCGGCGTCGGGCGGCCGGTTCGGGGCGCGTGCCTGGTCCGCGGTGCGCACCTGGTTCGGGACCCGTACGTGGTTCGGGACACGCAAGCCATTCTTGACCAAGTCAATGAAACCGCTCAAGGCCGACCCCCGGCTCTTCGACGCCTTCGCGGGCGACTACGACCGCTATGCGGGACTGTGCGACCCCCTCGGCGAGTGGCTGGCCGGGCTCGAATTGACCGGCGGCCGTGCGCTGGACGCCGGTTGCGGCTCCGGCCGGCACGCGTTGGCCCTGGCCGGCTCCTATGTCGAGGTGCTGGCGGCGGACGTGAGCGCGCCGCTGATCGAGGTCGCGCGGGTCCGACGTCCGCACGAGCGCGTCCGCTACCGGGTCGCCTCGCTCACCGACGTGCACGACGGTGAGGGCTTCGACCTGGTGCTGAGCATGGGCACCCTGCACCATCTCCCGGACCTGGGCGCGGCGTTGACACACCTGAAATCGCTGGTGCGACCCGGTGGCGAGATCGTCCTGGTCGACAACGTGGCCACCGTGCCGGGTGCGACACGCCGGCAGTACATCGCCGGCGCCGCGCGCGAACTGGCCCGCGACCTGCGGGGCATGCGTGCCCGGGACGCCTGGTGGTTGTACCGCTTCCGCACCGGCGCGGCCTGGCTGGACCACCTGATGTCGGATCACTATCTGACCCGCGGGCAGTACCGGGACCGCTACGGTGAGGTCTTCCCGGGCGCGGACTTCGTCGACCTGTCCTTCGCCACCGCGATGCGTTGGCGCCGCACCGACGATACGACGACCGCCTAGGAGGTCGGCGCGTGCACGAGCAGGGCATCCGGAACACGACCACGCCGTTGCGGGTCGACCTGGGCGTGGTGGCCTACCCGACGGCGCAGGTCGAGATGGACCGTTGGGTCGCCGAGCGGCAGCAGGAGTCGGCTCCCGACCGGCTGTTCCTGCTCACCCACCCGCCGGTGATCACGTACAGCGCACGCACCCCGGTCACCGACCTCCCGGATCCGGCGTCGCCGATCCCGCTGGTCGAGGTGGACCGCGGCGGCCACGCGACCTATCACGGACCCGGCCAACTGATCGGCTACCTGGTGGTGAACGTGCGGGCGCTCGGGCCCGGCGATCTGGTGCGGCGGGTGGAGAACGGCCTGCTCGCCGCGCTGGACACACTCGGCTTCCCGGCGATCCGGCGGGAGACCCCGGCGGGCGCGTCGAGCCTGGTGGGCATCTGGACTCCGGACCACCGCAAGCTCGCGTCCATCGGGATGCGGATCCGACGCGGCGTCAGCAGCCACGGCTTCGCGCTCAACATCGACCCCGACCTGAGCGCCTTCACCACGTTCACCGCGTGTGCCCTCCCGGACACCACGATGACGTCCCTGGCCGAACTCGCCGCCGAAACCGGCCGGGCGACACCGACCGAGTCGGCGGTCCGCGACGCGGTGGCCGAGGCGCTGGGCGAGGAACTCACCCGACGGTAGGAACTCGCTCGTCGGCCGCCCATCCGGTCGGGGCGGACGTGCCGCGAGGTCAGCCGGCCGGGACGCCGGTGACGTCCCACAGGTGGTGGATCGGGTCGTGGATGAAGTAGCGCGCGAAGGACTCGACGGTGAAGACCATGCCGTCGCTGCGGTTGCCGGTACGGGCCCACTGCTCCTCGGTCACCGCCGCGAACGCGTCGGCCAGCGTGGCACCGGCCGCCACCAGGTCGACCGCGACCGCCGCCGGGTCCTGCTCGGCATAGCGGGACTCGACCGCCGTCGTGTCCTGGTCCCAGTTGGCGAAGTCCGGGGCGTCCCGGGTCAACATCAGCCGCAGGCGCTCGTCGAAGAGCACGAACACGTCGCGGACATGGCACGCGTACTCGGTCGGCGACCAGGTGTCCGGATTCGGCCGGATGCGCAGTTCCTCGCCACCGGAGACGAGCAACTCGTGCCACGCGGCGGCGTTGGCACGGGTCAGGGCGGGGACCCGGGTACGCGGGACGGCCGGGGTGTCCAGGCCGCAGTCGGGACAGGCCGACTCGAGGACCCACGTCCAGCTCTTGGTCTCGGGAGTGATCATGTGCCGAGAATGGCCCAACCGACCCCGCTCGAACAAGGCGGCGGCAACGGCGCCCACGCCGCGCACCCGGGCGGGATCGGGGCGTCCGCCCGGGACCGATGCGTGCCGAATGGGCACAACCCCCCCTCGGCCGGCCCCCGGCACGCCCTACGATCGGGGCATGTTCGTGATCACGTTGACCTACACCGCCCCCATCGAGGACGTCGATGCGCTCATGCCCGAACACCTGGAGTGGCTCGACCGCCACTATGCGGCCGGCGCGTTGGTGGCCTCCGGTCGTCGGGTGCCGCGGACCGGCGGAGTGATCCTGGCGCGCGCCGCGGATCGGGACGCGCTCGACGCGCTGTTGGCGGAGGATCCGTTCCGACGCGAGGGCGTGGCGGCGTACGACGTTGTCGAATTCGCGCCCACCAGGACCGCTCCCGGACTCGAAGGGCTGCTCCCGGTGGTCTGAAGTGCCGTCAATAGCCGTTCATTTCCAGCACATTTGATGGCGATTACTCACCAATTCAGACAACAAACGAGT
Organism: Embleya sp. NPDC005971; assembly: GCF_040629175.1. Lineage (NCBI taxonomy): Bacteria > Bacillati > Actinomycetota > Actinomycetes > Kitasatosporales > Streptomycetaceae > Embleya > Embleya sp. NPDC005971. The sequence goes on from NZ_JBEXUX010000017.1 coordinate 7,106, forward strand.
ACAGGCTTCCGCATTCACGCCTTCGGGTGATTTCGTGTTGAGGACACACCCGGTTCGAGCGATGGGGGTCCTCCACTTGCCGGGGCGCGCATTCCGCGCCGAGTCCCCCCGACCGCAGTACCCATTGCCCGCTCGGCGCCATACCCGTACACCGGATAGCACGGCACAGCTTGCGACAGGACGTGTGGGGGAGGCGCTGACCGATGCGCGTGCGAGACACCCGGTTGCCGGGGTGGCCTGCGGAATTGTTCGTCCCCGAACTGCCGGTGGCCACGGCTCGGTTGCGTCGACGCGTCGCCGATTCGGTCCGCCCCGACGGCGCGGTGCGCGGTCCGTGTCGAAGCCGGGTGCTCGAATCGGCACTGTTGTTGCGCCTTCTGGAGCGCACCGGCATAGAGGCCGATCACCATCGTCGGGTGGCCGGATTCCTCACCGATCGCCTGGACAGTGCCGAACCCCTCGATCGATTGCTGGCAACGATTGCTTCAGGCCATGTCGGCGAGCCCTCCGAGCAGGATGCGGGCGATGTGCTCGACCGCTTTTTGCAACGCGCGCCGGCGTTTCTCAACGTGCGCAAGCGGGTCATGCTGGAGACCGTCCTGGCCCTGCTGGGCCCACCGCGCCGGGCCGCCCGACGGCCCTTCGACGCGGGAGCGTTCGACACCGGCAACTTGCACCCGTGGGCGCACGTGCAGACCGTCGCGCTCAAGGTCGCGCTGGCCGACCTCACCGGCCACGCGGACGAGATCACCCCGGCCGAACTGCGCCTGCTCCTGGACACCCAGCAGGGTTCGGGGGTCTGGGAAGGCAACCTCCTGGTGCACCTGCTGGTGCTGCACGCCCTCGCCGACCGCCCGCACCTGGACGCGCTGCTCGTCAACGGCGTGGCCAAGGCGCTGGCCCACCAACGCATGGACGGCGGGGTGCCGTTCGTGACCGACACGGACACGTGGTGTGCGGTCACCGCGGGCATCGCGCTGGACGCCTCCGGTGCCCCGTACGAGGTCCGCCGGCGGATCGGCGACCACCTCGCGGCGGGCCAACGACCGGACGGCGGCTGGTCGTACACCGACGCGGCGGTACTCGCCGACGTGGACGACACCTCGGTGGCGATCGAGTTCCTGCACACGACGGACCCGGTGCGCTACCGGCGCACCATCGACCTCGGCCTCCGCGCCCTGTGGTCCTACCAGGGCCCGGACGGCGGATTCCCCACGTACATCACCGGCGCGCCCTCGGAGGCGTGCATGACCGCCGCCGCCGTCAACGCGCTGAGCGTACGCTCGTCGCGACACGTGCAACGGATCACCGCCGGACGCCGGTTCCTGGCCGCCGCGCAGCGCCCCGACGGCACGTTCGAGCCGGACTGGAGCCGCAGCCGCTTCCACGCGATCTTCCGCGGTTTGCTGGCCATCGACGCGTGCGGCCCGGACGCCTACCGGGCCACCGTCAAGCGGGCCCTCGGCGCCATCCGCGAGGGGCAGAACCCGGACGGCGGCTGGGGCCAACAACCCGGCGACCCCAGCGACGCGATCAGCACCGCGTACGCCCTGATCGCGCTGTGTCGGCAAAGCGACCCGCGCCCGGTGGCGCGCGGCGTCGAGCACCTGCTGGGCGCGCAACGCGGCGACGGCGGGATCGAGTCGGTGCCGGACATGCTCGGCACCAGACCGTTCCTGTACGTGATCCCGTGCCTGGCCGACCACTTCACCCTGCTGGCCCTGGGTCACCTCGGCAATCGACTGGCCCTGCGATCGCACCGCCGTCCGGGCAGCCCGTGCGGCCCGGGCCGGTCGGCAGCACACCCCACGACTCTGCGCGCCCCCGCACCCGGCACCGCCGGATCGCGCGGCGGGGGCAGGAACACTCCGACGCAGACCGGCGAAAGGAGCCCGGCGTGAGCACACCCACCGTCGTCGACCTCCCGATCAGCTTCCATCTGCCGAAGCTCGCGAACCTCCTGCCGATGACGTTCCATCCGGAAACCGACCGGCTGATGCGCGAATCCCGCTGGTGGGCACACCGCCATCTGGGCTTCGCGTATGCCGGCGACGCGGCTCGGATCGACAAGAACGTGGACGGCACGCTGCTGGTGGCGCTGTCCGTGCCACACGCCGACTACGAACTCGCCCTGACCACCGCCAAGGTGATGAACTACCTGATCGGCATCGAGAACAGCCTGGTCGACAAGGCCGGGCTGGGCGGCAGTTCGTTCGCCACCCGCAACGTCTTCGGCCGCTTCATGTCCGACCTGCTCGGCTGGGGGGACGGCTCGACCCCTCTGCGGGAGGACTTCTCCTGGCTGCGCGAGCGCATGCCGCCCGCCCGCTGGATCCGCTTCGTCTCCTACATGGAGGACTTCGCGCACGGCTTCACCACCGAGTTGGAGAGCTGGCGCGACGCCGGCATATCCGACTACGACACCTACATGGACGACCGTCGGCACAGCCTGGGCGTGCGCTGGTTGTTCGGCTTCGCCGAGGAGGGCGTCCCGGGGGTCGCACTGTCCCAGGAGGCGTTTCGCACCGCCGAGATGGTGGCCCTGCACGACACCGCGATAGACGGATACACGCTGATCAACGACCTGGTCTCGTATCGCAAGGAACTGGTCATGGACGACCGGGTGAACCTGGTCTACTACCTCGGCGAGGCCGAGGGGCTGGACCTCGAAGGCGCGATGAACAAGATCTGCGGGCTGATCGACGCCACCGAACGCAAGTTCCTCGACCTGTGCGATCGCATCATGGCCGGGCCGCACGGCGGCGAACCGGGGATGCGGGCCTACCTCGACGAGGTGGGCCACGTGATGACCTCCAACCTGTGGTGGGCCACCGTCAGCAAGCGCTACGAACCCGCCGGACTGGGCTGGGACGGCTCGACCGCCGGCACCATGACCTTCCACCGGGACCGCGCCGTGTTCGTCCCGGATCCCCAGCCGGGCGGCTGAGCGGCATCCGGCCCGAACCCCGCCCGACGTCCGCCGCCTCACCCTTCGATCCGGCCGCCGACACGCACCGGGCCCTGTCTGTCCGCCGGACCGGGCCCGGTGCGCGTCGGCGGATTTTGCCCGAACCTGACGCAACGTCAAGGGGTCTTCGGGGCCGCTTTAATCATTCGCTCATGTAGCACGTCCATGCTGCCTACATGGACTTTCCGCGTTGTGGCACCCCGCGTCCTGCGGTTCGATCCGGCTCGCACCCCGCTCGGAGGGCGCGACCGCCCGTCGCACCCGGGCGAAATCGGCGGGCCCGCGGCGAGGTGATCGCCGCTTTCGGGGCAGGCGCCTGGTGATGGCCATCTCCTTCGGCACCCACGACAAGCGGGCCCGGGACCTCCGCCCGACGATCGCTCCGGCACCGGCATCGGCACCGGCACCGGCACCGACCGACGCGCGCGGCACCGGTCGCCGGCCGCATCTGCACCGGGTCGACCTGATGCGCGACATCGCCTTCGTGTGCGTGATCGTGGTGCACGTCATCGGCGTCACCTACCCGTTCCCGGGCGAGGGCCCGGCCTTCACCCAGCTCGTCCTGCACTCGACGCGCGCGGTGTTCTTCTTCGTCAGCACGTTCGTGCTCTTCCACAGCGCCTACGGCCGCCCACTGCGGGTCGGGGCCTTTCTCGGCAAGCGGTTCAAGCTCCTGGGCGTGCCGTATCTGCTGTGGTCCACCGCCTATTGGGTGCTGGGCGACCACGTGCGGATCCGACAGGACCTGCCCGGCGCACTGGGCGATCTGCGCGGCGGCATCGTCTGGGGCGGATCCTGGTACCACCTGTACTTCCTGCTCGTGTCGCTCCAGATCGCCGTACTGCTCCCGCTCCTGGTCAAGCTCGTCCGGGCCTGCGCCGGTCGCCACGTGTTGCTCCTCGCGATCGCCGGACTCGGGCAACTCGCGGCGTTGGTGGTGCTGTTCCATCCCACGCCGCTGAGCGGGCCGCTGGAGTGGTATCGCGTCCACGGCGGCATGCTGCTGCCCACCTACGGCTTCTTCGTGCTGGCCGGCGCGCTCGCCGCGGTGCACCTGGACGCCTTCCACGCCTGGGTCCTGGGGCACACCAGGACCATCGCGGTCGGCACGCTCGCGACGCTCGCGCTGACCTACGCGTGGTACCGGCACACCGTGGCCGCGGGCCGGGACACCGCGACCGCCTCGATCGCCACCCAGCCGGCGAGCCTGCTGTGGGGGCCGGTCGCGGTGCTCGCGCTGTACGCCGTCGCCGGCCGCTGGGAACGAGCCCGGACGCCGATCCCGAGTCGGCCCGCCGCCGCGCGCGGCGCGCAACTGGCCTTCGGGGTCTACCTGGTGCACCCGATGATCCTGCGACTGCTCGAACTGAACGGATTCGCCGCCGCGTTGCCCTGGTCGCCCGCCGTCGACACCGCCGTCCTGGCGGCCGTGGTCACCGTCGCGGCCGCCGGCTTCGCCTGGCTGGTCGCGCGGACCCCGCTGAGCCCGTGGCTGATCGGCCGCGAACGGGCGCCGGGCCGGCGGTCGGCCCGATCCGCCCGATCCACCCGGGGGTCCGGGCCCGCGCCGGCGGCTCAGCAGACGGGCAGCAGGTCCTTCGCCGAGCCGGTGGTCTCCAACCACGCCTCGGGCGCGTAGCCGGTGCCCTGGCCGGTGGTCACGAGCACCCACTGATCGCTCTTGCCACCACGCCAGCCGTAGATGTTGGTGCCCTTGGCCCGGCAGGTCGCGGTCAGTTTGGTGCCCGCGCTCACCTCGGCGACGGTCTTGCCCTTGCCCGGCTTCTCCCGTATCTCCAGGCCGATCGACTGGCGCGCGATGACCGCCATCTTGGCCGTCGAGGTGGGCGTGGGCACCGAGGAGCCACTCGTGCGCGCGGACGGATTCGCCGATCCGGACGCGTTGGGCAGCGCGGTCGCGGCGGCCGACTTCTTGCCGTTGTCGCTCCCGCCGGAGGACAACAACCACCAGGCCAGGAGCACGATCGCCCCGATGATCACCGCCCCGATCACCAGACCGTTCCCGGCCTTCGGTGGGCGCGGACCACCCGCGCTCGCCGCCCTGCGGGCGAGCGTCATTCGACGCCAATCGAATCGGGACGATCCCGCAGACGGCATGGTGACTCCTTCACACGGACGTGCGGTGGTACGGGGGAGGAACTCGGTGCGCGCTACTCGGTACTCGATTCTTCCGTGTACCGACCCGCCACGGTAAAACGATCCGGAATCGCCGCGCCGTATGATTCCCGGCCACATGTCGGACCGGACCCCTATGGTCGGCGCATGAGCACTGCGTTGCCACGGATCAGCGACGACGAACGACGAGCGCGTTTGGGCATTCGGCATCGCCTGGCGCCCGGCGCGCGAGCCGCGAACGCGGAGGACGCGGCCCGGGCCGTGCTCCTGCTGCACGCCACCGACCCCGCCACGGTCTACCTGTCCCTGTGCGCGCGCCTGGCCGAGGCGTCGTCGACCGAGGTCGAACGGGCGCTCTACGACGACAAGTCGCTGGTCCGGATGCCCGGCATGCGGCGCACCGTCTACGTGGTCCCGCGCGAGATCGTGCACGTGGTCCAGCGCTCCAGCACCGACGCGGTCGCGATCACGCAGCGCCGGGTGATGCTCCAGTTCCTGGCGTCGGGTGGCTACGACCAGGCGTGGCTGGACGAGGTCGAGGAGGCCACCGTGGCCGCGCTGACCGGGCTGGGCGAGGCGACGGCGATGCAACTGGGCGAGGTGGTACCGAAGTTGCGCACCCAGATCCGGGTGGCGATCGGCAAGCCGTACGAGGCGAACCAGGGCGTGTCCACGCGGCTGTTGTTCACCCTCTCCTGCGAGGGCAGGATCGTCCGGGCCCGGCCGCAGGGGTCGTGGTTGTCCAGCCGATTCCGCTACGCCATCGCACCGTCGTTGCCGGAGATCGGGAAGACCGAGGCCAAGGCCGAACTGGTGCGCGGCTGGCTGGCTGCGTTCGGCCCCGGGACGGTGGACGACCTCAAGTGGTGGACCGGCTGGACGATGACCGACACCCGACACGCGCTCGCGGCGGTGCGCGCGGTGGAGGTCGCACTGGACGACGGAAGCGTCGGCTACGTACTGCCCGGCGACGAGGAGCCGGGGCCGACACCGGAGCCGTGGGCGGCGTTGTTGCCGGCGCTGGACGCCACGCCGATGGGTTGGAAGGCACGGGACTGGTACATCACGCCCGAGCTGCGCGAGCGCCTGTTCGACCGGATGGGCAACATCGGCCCGACCGTGTGGTGGAACGGCCGGGTCGTGGGCGGATGGGCCACCCGGGCGGACGGAGAGCTGGTCTGGCAGGCACTGGTCGCCGACCTCCCGCCGGAGGCGACCAAGGCGATCGAGGCCGAAGTCGCCCGCCACGCCGCATGGTTGGCAGGCACCTGCGTGACACCCCGCTTCCGCGTCCCGCTGGACCGCGAACTGACCGCGTAGGCGTGCCGCCGGGCCGGGTTCAGGCCCGGCCGGCCGTCGCCGCCGGCTCGATGCCGGGGCGTACCGGGCGCGGCGCGGTCGTGTAGACGATCAGCAGCAGGTCGGGGTCGCCGGGGAAGGACAGGCTCTCGTAGGCGGTGTCCAGCACGCTGCCGTCGGCGGGCCGCAGGCGCTTGCTGCCATGCGTCTTCTCGGCCACCTGGTGGGCGTCCCACAACGGCCGGAAGCGCGGGTTGCCGGCCGTCAACTCCTCGACGAGGGCGGCCATTCGCGCATCCGCGGCGTGCCGCGCGGTGTCCAGACGCAGGAACGCGACCGTATCGGCGGCGACCCGTTCCCAATCCGGATAGAAGCGCCCCGCGTCCGGCGACAGGAAGGTGTGCCGCGCCATGTTGCGCTCGTGCGGCGCCATCGCGCTCAACCCCATCACCGCGTCGGCCGCCGCGTTCCAGGCCGCCACGTCCATGCACGGCCCGAGCACGAACGCGGGCGCGTCGATGCGATCGAGGAGCACCTGTACGCCCGGCCGCACCGTCGACGGCGCGACCCGCCGCACACCCGCCCGGGTCGGCCGGGCCAGATCCCACATGTGCTCGGATTCGGTCGGATCCAACCGCAAGGCGCGTCCGATCGCGTCCAGCACGGCATCCGAGACGTGCTGCCCCCGGCCCTGCTCCAGCCGCACGTAGTAGTCCACGCTCACGCCCGCGAGCTGCGCGACCTCCTCGCGCCGCAACCCGGCCACCCGACGCTTGCGCCCGAACACCGGCAGCCCGACCGCCTCGGGCGCGACCCGGGCCCGACACGCACGCAGGAAGTCACCAAGCTGCTCGAACGACGCGTTGCTCATGCCCCAAGACCTTAGGGCGTGCGCTCGATCCCGCGCCGAGCAGCACCGCGTCCGGCGGCGCGCGTGGTCGCCCCGGCCCCGAAGGTGGTACGAGCAGACCCAGGAAAACGCGGGGTCTGGGTGCGTCTCGCGGGCACCGGCAAGGTGGGGTGAGTCGGCGGGGAACACGCCCCGCCCCGCTTCCACTGGAGCCCTCCCATGAGCCACACCACGCTTGCCGGTCGGATCGCCGTCGTCACCGGAGCCGCCAGCGGCATGGGCGCCGAGACCGCCCGGCTGCTCGCCGCCCAGGGCGCGCACGTCGCGCTGCTCGCCCGCCGCGAGGATCGGCTGAAGGACCTGGCCGCCGAGATCGACGCCGCCGGCGGCACCGCCCTCGCCGTCGTGGTCGACGTCACCGACCAGGAGTCGGTGGACGCCGGCGCGGCCCGGATCCGCGCCGAACTGGGCCGGGTCGACCTGGTCGTCAACTCGGCCGGGGTGATGCTGCCCAACCCGGTGGACGACGGCCGGATCGACGAGTGGACCCGGATGATCGACACCAACGTCACCGGCGCGCTGCGGATCATCCGCGCGTTCACCGCCGACCTGGTGGCCGCCGCGGCCGACGGGCGGCCCGCCGACCTGGTCGACATCTCCTCGATCGGCGCCCACGTGACCTTCCCGAACTACGCGGTGTACGGCGCGACCAAGGCCGCGCTCAGCCACCTGTCCGCGTCCCTGCGCAGCGAACTGGGCCCGCGCGACGTCCGGGTCACCAACATCGAGCCGGGCCTGACCGACACCGAGCTCGGCTCGCACATCGACAACGCCGAATTGGGTGAATCGGGCCAACTCGGCGCCATGTTCGACACGATCGGCAGCCTGTCCGCAACCGACGTCGCCGACCTGGTGGCCTACGTGGCGACCCGACCGCGCCACGTCAACCTGCGCCAGATCGTCATCCTCCCGACCCGCCAGGCGTGAGGCGCCCGAGCGCGGGCCCGGCGGATCATCCGGTCAGGTCGAGCCTGCGGGCCTCCCGGGACACGGTGAAGCCCTCCAGTTCGCACAGGTCGAGGATTTCGGCCACGCGGCGGGAGGCCCGGAAGTAGGTGCCACGACCGGGCCCGAAGCAGTACGTGAGCCCGGTGGCCGTGCGCAGGCCCACCAGGGGCAGCCGCAGCGTCCCGACGCTCGCGAAGACCACTTCGATGTCCGTCGGTGAACTCACCGCCAACGGCTCGCCGTTGAACGCGGTCGTCACCCAAGCCGGGCGGCTTCGCAGACCGATCAGACCGGTCTCGATCCGTAGCCTGGCCAACGGCCATTTCACGCGCACGTAGCCGGTCCGGTACTTCCCGGCCATCTCCGGCACCAGCGCCCAGCCCTTGATTTCCATCGTCCGATGATGTGACTCGTCGGTGCGGAGAGGAAGTCCCGGTCGAGCCCCGACCGGGATCGCCGCGGGGGTGGTCGTGCCCGCTGATGTTGCGCCGGGCGGGGGGTGTTGACTATGACTTGTCAGGCCCGCCCGCCACCCGCACGAGGAGCCTCCCGTGGCGCTGTTTCGTCGCCAGTCCCGCAGCCCGCAGAACACCGCCTGGGGGCAGGACGTGCGCGGCGTGCTGATGAGCGCGCCACCGGATCGCATCCGCCAGGACCTGCGGCTGATCATCAGCCGACCCGGCCCGCACCTGGGGATGCAGGGCATGGTGTGGCCGCTGGGCGAGCGCGGCGAGATCGTCGCCGTGGCGTGTGTCAAGGGCCCGGACGGCGCCGCCGTCACGGTCGAGACGCCGATGGTGCAGCAGTGGGGCATGGCGGTCGAGGACGTCTGGCTCCAGGCCGCGACGAACCTGCGGATGGAGGGCTACGGCGGCACGCCGATGGAGATTTCCACCGGCAGCACGCTGCACTCGCTGCTCGGCCAGGGCTGGCCCGGCTCCGCCCAGTTGTTCCGGCTCGGCGAGGCGATCGGGGACCCGCTGCGCGCGGGTGCGCTGGTCTCGCTGCCGGTGGACAACTGCCTGCTCGCGCTGCCGCTGACCTCGCAGCGCACCGTGGGGATGGCCGGCTTCGTACTGAAGACCGCACAGGGATTGACCCGGGATCAGCAGCCGTTGTCCACCGGGATGTTCTGGTGGCACGAGGGCATCCTGGAGGAGCTGGAGGTCAACTGGCAGGGGCCGGAGCACGCCACGCTGACCGGATCCGCGCGATTCGGACAGGTGGTCCGCGCGCTGCCGCCCCAGTGAGCGATCACCCGTCCGGGTCCGCCTCACCCATCCCGAACCCAGGAGCCACCATGGCCGCCGTGTTCTCCGAACTCGTCGTCGACGCGAACGACGTGCCCGCCCTCGCCGAATTCTGGCGCCGAGTGCTCGACTGGGACCTCACCGTGCAAGGCGAGGACATCGAACTGAACGCGCCCGACGGATCGTTGCCCACGATCCTGTTCCAGCCGGTCCCCGAGGGCAAGACGGTCAAGAACCGGCTGCACATCGACGTCAGCCCGGCGATCGGCTCGGACCAGGAGGGCGAACTGGCCCGGCTGCTCGCACTCGGTGCCAAGCCCGCCGACATCGGCCAGGGCGACAACAGCTGGCAGGTGCTGACCGACCCCGAGGGCAACGAGTTCTGCCTGCTGCGCACCCCCGTGTAGCCCGGCGACACGCGGCCCGGCGACCGCGCCGCGGATCGGCTCACGTCTCGGTGAGTCGATACCGGTAGTGCTCCCGCTCCACCGTCCAGGTCCGGCCGCCCGCGTCCGGCGCGTCGGCCGAGTCCGGGAGGCCGGGGGCCACCGGGATCGCCTCCAGCCGCAGCCGGTCGGCGTTCACCACCGGCGCGCCGGCCACGCCGTAGTACAGGTCGACCGCCGCGTCGCGGTCGCCGTAGACCAGGATCCGGTCCTGCATGAGCACCGCGAGCGCGGGCCGCTCCGGGTCGAACAGACCCCATGTCATCCCGTCGCCCGGATGCCCCAGGAACAACACCGAGCGCGGTTCGGCCAACGCGAATCCGGTCAGCCGCACGTCCACCGGACCCAGTACCGGCCCCGCGTCCACCGCACCGTGGTCGAGCAGACCCCGCAACACGTCCAACGCGGCCGGTGGCAGATCCTCGCCGATCACCGCGAGGTCGCCGGTCAGCGCGTGGGTCCGGCCCGGCCCGGCATGCGGGCCGCGCAACTGGAGGAATCCGCAGCGCGCCACCGACGTGCTCACCAACATGCCACCGGTGCCGCGCCGCCACGCGACGGCCAGCTCCAGGCCCGGCCGCAGCCACATCGGAGCGACCAGCACCCCGTCCGGCGCGAGCTGCTCCACCCAGGCCGGCGGCAGGTCCGGCACCCCCACGGTGGCCTCGATCCGGTCGAACGGCGCCCGGTCGGCGACCCCGACCCAGCCGTCCCCGGTCCGCACGTCCACCCGGGTGCCGAGCCGGGCCAGCCGCCGGGCGGCCGCGACCGCCAACTCGGCGGACACCTCGACGCTGACCACCTCCCCCTCGGGGCCGGTCAGCCGGGCCAACAGGGCCGCGTTGTAGCCGCTTCCGGTGCCGATCTCCAGCACCCGCATCCCGGGCCGGACGGCGAGCTGTTCGAGCATCAGCGCGACCATCGCCGGCTGGCTGACCGTACTGTCCGGAAGCCCGCGTTCGTCGGTGGACAACACCACGACCCGGTCCTCGTAGGCACGGGCCAGTGAGCCGGCGCCGGGGGTGAACACCTCGCGCGGCACCCACGACATCGCGTCCGCGACCGACTCGGTGCGCACGCTCCCGGTCACCCACAGCCGCTCCACCAGCGCCGCCCGCAGCCGGGCCGCCGTGTGCTCGTCGTTCATGGCCCCGGTGTACCCGCCCGGACGGGCGTCGGCACCCGGCACCGAGTCAGGGCTCACGGGTGGGCGGCGCGGGATCCGGTGCGGGCGGCGACCTCGTCCACCGACAGGTAGGCGTCGGTCTTCTCCAGGTTGCCCATCCGGCCGTCCAGGTCGGACATGAAGCCGAGCCGGACCAGGTCGTCGCCCGCGAAGGCGTGCTGGACCCAGTTGGACAACACCCGGGTGCGGGCCCGGATCGAGGGCACCGTCATCAGGTGGTAGCCGCGGGTGATCGCCTGGGCGGGCAGGCCGCGCATCTCGTGGCCCAGCGGCCGGGCCACCGCCTGGGTGCCGCCGAGGTCGACGACCAGGCCCAGGTCCTTGTGCCGGAACGGGCTCAGCGGTTGTCCGCGCAGCGAGGCGACCACGTTGGCGGCGGCGATCTTGGCCTGCCGGTGCGCGTACTGCGCGGTGGGCGGGCAGATCGCGCCGTCGCCCTTGGCCAGGTCGGGCACGGCCGCGGCGTCGCCCAGGGCGAACACGTCCGGGTTGCCGGGCACGGCGAGATCGGCGGCGACGGAGAGCCGACCGCGCACCAACTCGGTGCCCATCGTGCCCACCAGCGGGCTCGCGGTGACGCCCGCCGTCCACACCAGCGTCCGGCACGGCAACTTCTCGCCGGTGGTCAGCGTCACCGAGTCCTCGGTGATCTCCTGGACGCTGATCCCCAGCCGCACGTCCACACCGCGCTTGGCCAGCATCTGCAAGGTGGCCTTGCCCAGGTTCTCGCCGAGTTCGGGCATCAGGCGCGGGGCCACGTCCACGATCATCCAGCGCACCTGCGCCGGGTCCAGGCGCGGGAAGTGCCGCAGCGAATTGGTGGTGAGCATCTCCAGGCACGCGGCGGTCTCCACACCCGCGTAGCCGCCGCCGACCACGATGAACTGGCAGCGCGACGCGCGCTCGGCCGGGTCGGTGCTGGAGTTGGCGATCTCCAACTGGGCGATCACGTGGTCGCGCAGGTAGACCGCCTCGGCCAGGTTCTTCATGCCGTGGCCGTAGGTGGTCAGCCCGGGGATGTCGAAGGTGCGGGTCACGCTGCCCGGGGCCAGGACGAGCTTGTCGTAGTGCTCGTTGGTGATGTCGCCGGAGATCTTGCGTACGACGCAGACCTTGGCCGCCAGGTCGACGCCGATCGCGCCGCCGGGCAGGACGTGGGTGCGCTTGAGCATCCGGTGCAGCGGCACCGCCGTGGTCCGCGAGGACAACACGCCCGCCGCGACCTGGGGCAGCAGCGGCCGGTAGACCATGTAGTCCATCGGACTCACGAGCACGATCTCGGCCTCGCGCGGGCCGAGGGTTCGTTCCAGTTTGCGCACCGTCTCGAACCCGGCGAATCCTGCTCCGACGACGACCACCCGCTGCACCATGGTTGCCCCTTCCGGGAAGGCCGGGGCAGGTAACCCGCGACCATTTGGCACATTTTGTCCAAACATATGGGGCTCGTCGGCGGGCCACGACCGGGGCGGGCCATCCGAGGCGGCGCGCCGGCGGCTCGGGCGGTCAGCCCGCCGGGCGCCGGGATCGGCCCAGTGCGAAGCCGGCCGCGACGCACAGGACCGGGACGGTCAGGAAGCCGGCCACCAGGTTGAGACCGCCGTAGCCGGCCAGGCCCAGCACCGACCCGGAGACGGCGCCGCCCGCCGCGCCGGCCAGGTTCATCAGCAGGTCCGACACGCCCTGCACGCCCGTTCGCGCGTCCGCCGGCACCGATTCGCCGAGCAGCGCCGAGCCGGCGACCAGGCAACACGACCAGCCGAAGCCGAGCAGGATCAGGCCGACCATGGTGCGCCACGTGGAGTGGCCCGAGGTGCCGGCCACGAACACGGCGAGCAGCAGCACGAACTGGCCGCTCAGGATCACCGGGATGCGACCGAACCGGTCGGCGGCCCAGCCGACCACCGGCGACAGGGCGTACATGCCGGCGATATGCAGGCTGATGGTCAGCCCGACCAGGGTCAACGCGGTGCCGTGGTCCTTCATGTGCACCGGCGTCATCGCCATCACCGACACCATCACCACGTGGCCGAACGCCACCGTGGCCAGACCGAGCATGGCCTGCGGCGCCCGGCGGATCACCGCGAGCGCGCTGCGCAGGTCGCCGCGCGGCTGCTGCCGGTCGCCGAGGTCGGCCCGGGCGATCAGCAGCGGATCCGGGCGCAGCGCGACCCACAGGATGGCGCCCGCGCCGGCGAAGGACACGATCGAGAACAGGAACGGCCCGGCCAACTCGGGCAGGCCGAGGGCACGCCCGACCACGGCGCCCGGCTCGTTCAGGTTGGGGCCCAGGACCGCGCCGACGGTGGTCGACCACACCACGATCGACAGGGCCTTGGCCCGGCCGGCGTCGTCGGCGAGGTCGGTCGCGGCGAACCGGGACTGGAGGTTGGCGGCGGTGCCCGCGCCGAACACGAGCAGCGCGGCGATCAGCAGCGGGAACCACTCCAGCACGGCCGACAGGATCACCCCGCCGGCCGCGAGCGTGGCGAGTGCCCAGCCGGTGGTGAGCGCGACCCGACGCCCGTACCGGGTCGCCGCGCGCGACATCGGGATCGCGAACAGTGCCGCGCCCAGGGTGATCGCGGTGGTCGCCAGACCCGACCAACTCTTGGATCCGGACAGGTCCTCGGCGAGCAGCCCGCCGACGGTCAGCGCCGACCCCATCCCCACGCCGCCGACCACCTGCGCGGCGATCAGGGTGCGCACGGTCCGCCGTTGAAGCGCCGATCGGTCGACCCGCTCGGGGTCGGACGACTGGGATATCGCCGGGTCCAAGGCGGTCATGCCGGGTTCACCACCAGATGTGGAAGGGACGCGTCGACGCACAGCGTGACTCACGGACTCGGCCCGCCCCGAGTCGGGGCGATGCCGACCGTCGCCGGCGGCGGGCGATTGTCGGGACGGCAAGATCATCGCACCGGCGCGGGCGGGCCGGTGGCCGGCATGATGCGGGTGTCCCGCCGGACGATCGACGGTCGTGGGGAAGCGGACATGTCGTTGTGTGCTCGTGCCCGCTCTCGGGTATGCGCAGGCGCCGCGGACCGCACGGATCGGTTGACCCATGACGTTGCTCGACGAAGACCAGGCGTGGGCGCTGCTGCGCGCCTTGGACGACCCGGAGCATCTGGCGGCCCCGGCGGACTACGACGCGGCGGCCACCGCCGAGCGCTTCGATCGGCTGGTCGAGCGGTTGGACGCGGACTTCGGGTGTCGGTGTGCGGTCGAGGGCACGGCGCGGGCGGCGAGCCGACACGGGGTGATCGTGGTGCCGGCGGCGGCGTTGGCGGGAACCGGACGAGTCACCCTGGTGGTCAGCAACTTCGGCGATCTGGTCGTCACGAGCGTCGATACGCCGGACGAGGACCCGGTCGGCGCGGCGCCCGCGTACGTGGCGCCGGCCGATCTGGAGCGGGTCGAGGCGGCGCTCGACGACCTGGGCTATCGGGTCGTGCCGGAGGATCTGCTGCGGACGACGTACGACGGGGCGAGTCGGCTGGCGGACCACTACACGGTCGAGGATGGGCCGACGTGGTGGATCCGGTTCTTCGACTACCCCTGACCCGGGCGCAACGGGTTGCCGGGGAGCGCGCGGTAGGTGTCGGCGAGGGTGGCCAGGAGCGGGTGGTCGGTGCGCAGCTCGTGCTCGCCGATGGCGCCGATCGGGCGTACACCGATTGCCGTGTTGGTGGCGAACGCGGCCTGGATCGACGCGAGTTCGTCGATCCGGACCGGGCGGGTCGAGGCCGGGTGTCGGGCCTGGAGCAGGTCGGCGGTGACGCCGCGCAGGCACGGCGCGTCGGGACGCACCAGGCGGTCGCCGACCACGAAGCCGATGTTCCAGGTGCCGCCCTCGGCGATCCGGCCGTCCGGCTCGACGAACAGCGCGTCGTCGTAGCCCGCGAGCATCGCGCGCCGGCGCTGCTGCAACTGGCCGAACAGGCCCACGTGCTTGACCTGTGGCAGGTCGCGCCGGAACACCGAGGGCGACACCCGCAGCGGCGGCAGCGCCGACGGTCCGGCCGGCCGGGTGGTGATCAGGATGTGCGGCGTGGCCGGTGCGGTCGGATCGGCCAGGCCGATCGCCGGATCGAACACGGTCACCCGCAGGACGAAGGTGTCGTGCCGGTCGTCGGTGACCCGGCGGGCGAGGGTCAGCACACGTTCCGGGTCGAGTTCGGCGTCGAACACGACCCGGCAGTCCCGGACCAGGCGGGCCAGGTGCAGGTCGAGCCCGCGCACCCGGCCGTCCGCGACGCGCATCGAGGTGAAATGCCCGATGTTCGACAGGGCCAGTGCGGCGAGGTCGTCGGGGTGGGCGGGGGCGCCGTTGATCTCCACCCGGTGAGTCTGCCGGCCCGGGCGGCGGGCCCCGACCCGGGTGTGGCCGCCGTCGATGCGCGGGCGCGTGGTGCGCGGTGGCCCGGGCGGGGCCGGCTAGGGTGTTCGTTCCATGAGGTTTCGGGTGCCGATGGGCGATACGTTGCGGGCCGCGCTGGGCCCGCCGAAGAAGGCGAAACTCCTGGACAGCAGCCCCCGTTCGCGGGTGTGGCGGGTGGAGCTGGGCGGTGAGCGGGCGATCGTCAAGCAGATCACCGACGGGGGCGACCACCGGTACGGCGCGCCGGAGCGGTTCGCCCGCGAGGTCGCGGGTCTGCGGCTGGCCGCCCGCGGCCCGGTCGGCCCCCGGGTCTTGGGCGCCGATCCCGACGGGTGCGTCATGGTCCTGGAATACCTGGACGACCTGGGGCGCACGGACGACTGGCTGCCCGGCTACGCCGAGGCGTTGGCCCGGCTGCACGCGCTGACCGGACCGGCGGATGCCGGCGCGTTGCCCGCGTGGCGACCACCGACCGGCGCCGACGCCGAGTCGTTCCTGGCCTTGGCCACGACCCTGGGTGTGGCGATCCCGCCGGGCGTGCTTGGCGAGTTGGCCGCGTTGCTCACCCGGCTGGATCCGGCCGGTCGGTACGCCCTGTTGCACGGCGATCCGTGTCCGGGCAACGACCTGCGGACCGTCGACGGGGTGCGCTTCGTCGACTTCGAACAGGCCGCCCTCGGCGACGGTCTGGTCGAACTCGCCTATCTCCGGATCGGCTTCCCGACCTGCTGGTGTGCGATGGCGGTGCCGGCCACACCGTTGGCCGAGGTCGAGGCGGTGTACGCGTCGACCCGGCGGGCGCTGACCGGGCAGGCGGCGGATCCGGGGGCGGGGATCGCCGACGCGTGCGCAGGCTGGCTGATCCGCGGCGACGCGCTGGTCGAACGGGCGCATCGGGATCGCACCGATCAACTGGCCCGCGTACCGGTCGCCGACTTCACGTGGGGTTCGGTCTCGGCGCGCCAGCGACTCGTGCACCGGCTCGGCGTGGTCGCCGACACGACATCCGAGCCGCTGCGGGAACTGGGCCTGCTGGCAAGGCGGTTGCGCGGGCGGATGGTCACCGCCTGGCCGGGTTTGCGGCCGTTGCCGGAGCCCGGGGCGCGGCCCTGGTGAGGGGGCCGGCGGCACGACGCGAGAAAGGGATTGCAACCACTACATGTGAAGTACTATAACTGTAGTCATTGCTGGACGTCACCCATGGAAAAGAGCCCGGATGCGAAAGCTCACGTACCTCGTCGGCACCACCCTCGACGGCTTCATCGCCGCCGAGGACGGCGGTTTCGACTTCTTCCCGGTGGGCGAGGACGTCGTCGCGCACCTGGTCGCCGAATACCCGGAGACGCTTCCGGCGCATATCGCCCCGCACGTGGGAGTCGGGCCGGACACCGAGTTCCGGCACTTCGACACGGTGGTGATGGGCCGGGCCACCTACGAACCGGGTCTGCACGCGGGATTCCCGAACCCGTACGGCCACCTGCGTACGTATGTCGTCACCGGCAGCATCATCGAGAGCCCCGACCCGGCGGTGACCCTGGTGGCCGACGACCCGGTCGCCAAGGTCCGCGAGCTGAAGGCCGAGCCGACCGGCAAGGGCATCTGGCTGGCGGGCGGCGGGCGCCTGGCGGGGACCCTGATGGGCGAGATCGACGAACTCGTGATCAAGACCTACCCGATCCTGATCGGCACCGGAATCCCGATGGTGTCCGGTGGATTCGAGGTCACCGCGTTCACCCGGACGGGTGGCACGGTGCTCGCCGGCGGCATGTCCGTCGCGACCTACCGCCGGACCTGACGCGGCGGCGGCGATCAGTCGAGGGCGAGTTCGAAGTCCCAGACCCGGTGTTCGATGCGCAGGCCGGCCAGGGGCAGGGCCTGGCGGACGGTGCCCTCGGTGTCGCCGTCGAATTCGAACACGGCGAGTTCGCGTACGTTCGGGTGGTTCCGGCGGATCGACTCCACCAGTTCCGCGACCAGGGCCGCGAGGATGTCGGCCGCGACGCCCGGAGCGGTGATCGCCTCGCCCGCGTCGAGGTACGCCCGGTCGCCTTCGACGGCGACGGTGAGTTCGGCGCCCTCGCCGATCAGGCCCACCCGGGGCAGGGGCAGCGCGCGTACCCGCACGGCGGGCAGGCCGCCCGGCGGCCACCACCCGTTCGGGTCGACCGTCCAGATCCGGGCGATCTCGCCGGTGGTGCGAGCCGCGAGCGCCCGGGCCGCCTCGCCCTCCGGGCCGGTCTCGGTGCCGCTCCAATGCAGTACCCGGGCCCCGACGGCACGGGCCTGCTCGGCGGCCCGCCGGTACATCCGCACGAACGCGTCCCGTTCCTCGGCGGTCGCGGGGACCTCCCCGGTACGGGACTCCCGGACCAGTCGGCGTGCGAGCCGATCCGCACGTTCGCCCTGTGTGGTGACCGCGGCCTCGCCGTCGCCGTGGATGCTCAGCCGGCCGAGCGATCGGCCGGCGCGGCGCGCGGTGACGGTCCCGAGACGGGTGCCGGAGGGGTCCGGGTCGGATGCGACGCCGGCCCCGGTGTCCACGGAGGCGTACACCTCCGTGGCCGGCCGTTCCTCGGCCGCCGGGTCGCCGGCCCATTCGAGGGAAATGTCGCGCTTCATGGATCCATGGTGCCCCGGTCGGGACGGCCGCACAGCTCGCGTACCGCCGTCCGGCCGGGTCGTTTCCCGGCCCGGCGCACCGGACCCGGCCGGGTGGTCGGGCCCGGCGGCGGGTGGGCTTTCGGCTACGGGTGCAGCGCGGTCACGATCGCGTCCGCGAAGCGGCCGGCGGCGCCGTCGGCGTGGCCGAGGAACAGGGACGGCTCGGTCAGTTCCAGTTCCAGCAGGGTGGGCGTGCCGTCGGCGGCCGGGATCAGGTCCACGCGGGCGTACAGCAGCGGGCCGACCGGAATCTCGGTCAGCACCCGGGCGGCGACCGCGAACTCCGCGGCGGAGGGTTCGCGTGCCTCGATCCGCTCGCTGCGGAACAGGCCGTCGACCATTTCGGCGGTGCCGTCGAGCATCGGGCCCTTGCGGACGGCGTGGCTGAAGACGCCGTCGAAGTAGACGAGTGCGGTCTCGCCGACGGTGTCGACGGCCTCCAGGTACGGCTGGACCATCACGGTCCGACCGCCCGCGAGCAGGCTGGTGGCGTGTCCGGCGGCGAGCGCGCGCTGCTCGGGTGCGGCCAGGTCGTATCGCTCGGTGTCGCGGGATCCGGCGCTGATCGCGGGCTTGACCACATGCAGGCCGGAGGTGGGCAGCGTCACGGTCGAGTCGGGCTCCAGCCACATCGTCTCCACGACGGGCAGGCCGGCCCTGGTCAGGTCGCGCAGGTAGGTCTTGTCGGTGTTCCAGGCCACGATCGACGCCGGGTTGGCCAGCCGCGGCACGCCCGCGGCCCACTCGATGAACTCCTTGCGGCGCGTCGGGTAGTCCCATACCGAGCGCAGCACCACCAGGTCGTAGGCGGCCCAGTCCACCGTCGGGTCGTTCCACACCACGGCCTCGGCGTGGATGCCGTGCGCGGCCAGCGGGGCGAAGAGCAGGCGCTCGTCCGGGTCGAGGTCCGGCAGCTCGGCGCAGGTGGCGAGGGCGACGCGAGGTTCGATCATGCGGTCAGATTATCCGGATACGCGGATGGAAGATCACCCAAGTCCGGCCGTGTCCCGACCGAACAACCCACGAGGTGGTTGGCGTGTGCTCGCTCGTCGGACGGCGGACCTCGTGGGGGCGTGCGTCGGGTGTGGCGCGGAGACCGGGGTGGAGGCGAGGGCGCGGTCGGCTCGGGCCGGCGATCGCCGTCGGTCCGCCCGCGGGCGTTTCGGTGCGGCCGGCGGGGTGAGAACCATGACAGGGAACGAGGCTTGGGGGCACCGTGGTCGGCACGTCGGACACCGCGCCCTTCGGGCCCGCCGAGATCGTCGCCGTACGCCACGGCGAGAGCATGGCCAACGCGGCCTTCGCTGCCGCTGCCGCCGCCGAAGCCGGCCCCGACCGCACCCCGGTCGACGGGGTGGCCGAAGTGGGCGACGGAGTGGGCGAGTTCGATCCGGCGACGGTGGGTCGGGACGCCGACATCGCGCTCAGCGCCCGAGGCGAGGATCAAGCCGCCGCGGTCGGGCGACGGCTGGCGCTCCGGGCCGAGACGCCGGACGTGGTGTTGGTCTCGCCGTACCGCCGGGCCCGCTCGACGATGCGCATCATCGCCCGCGAGGCGGCCCGGGCGGGACTGTTGTTGCCGCGACCTCGTCGCGACGAACGGCTGCGCGACCGCGAGATGGGCGTCCTGGAGCTGCGGACGGCCGCCGCGATCGAGCGGCTGCACCCGGACGAGGCCGAGCGTCGGCGTCGGGTCGGCGACCTGTACTACCGCCCACCCGGCGGCGAATCCCTCGCCGACGTCGCGCTGCGGTTGCGCACGCTGCTCACCGACCTGCGGCACGAGGCGCCGGGCGCGCACGTGCTGATCGTCGGGCACGACGCGACCGTGCTGATGCTGCGTTACATCCTGGAGGGCCTCACCGAGACGGACGTCGACCGCCTGGTCCGGACCGATCCGGTGGGCAACGCCTCGATCTCCCGCTGGCGTGCGCGCGACGGGCGGCTGCGGGCGATCCGCTACAACGACACGCGGCATCTGCGCGGCATCGACGTGCGCTGAGCGGGCGGGGATCGGGTCGGCGGCCGGGGACCGCCCGGCCGCGGCGCGGTGTTCGCGGCGGCCGACGGTCGGGCACGGGGGAGTGGGCCCGACCGTCGGCGCCTTGATACCCGCGGGGTGGGGGTGCGCCGTCGCGCAGTGGGGGTGTCAGGTCCCCTCCCCTCCCGTTCGGTGCCCTCTGGTTTCCCCGCTGCGAGGCCGGAAAACCGCCTCCGAACGAAGAGGTCGAACCCGGCCGGACCCGGCTTCCAACCGATCGCGGAGACGTCCATTCGAAGGCGATAGCGCCATTACCGAACAGAAATATGACGCTGCGTCAGTAACCGGAAGAGGAGCCTTCCCGCCCTATTTAGTCGCTGATCAGCCGCTTGATCACCGATCCGGCGCTCTGCTCGCAACCGACCGGATCGCCCCATGATCGTCCGCCCGACAACCGTTCGGTCGCCGGGCGGACGATCGCGGCGCCGGCGGATCGCTCCGGCGCCGTGGTCACCCCCGGTCCGACAACCGCTCCAGCGCGCCGATCAGGTCCGGATACCGTCGGGTGCGGGCGCCGCCGTCGACGCCGTAGACGCTGCCGGAGACGAACGAGGCCTCGTCGGAGGCCAGGAACAGGACCACGGCCGCCACCTCCTCGGGTTCCGCGAACCGGCCCAGCGGGGCGTTCTCGACGTATTCGTCGACCACGCCCGGGACATGCCACATGCCGGCGGTGGCCCGGGTGCGAATCAGGCCCGGGGCCACCGCGTTCACCCGGATGCCCGACGGCCCCAGTTCGAGGGCGGCCACCTCGGTCAGGGCGACCACGCCGGCCTTGGCCGCGCAGTACGCGCCCATGCCTCGGCCGGGCTGGACCGCGTTGAGCGAGGCCAGGTTGACGATCGAACCGGCTCGGCCGTCCTGGGCGCGCATCACCCGGCCCGCGTGCTTGACGGTCAGGAACGCGCCGTTGAGGCACAGGTCGACGACGCGACGCCAGGCGGCGTACTCGTGGTCGGCCAGTTCGGCCGCCGTGCCGCCGCCCGCGTTGGCCACCGCGATGTCCAGGCCGCCGAACTCGTCCACGGCGGCTTGGACCAGCGCAGCCACGTCGTCCTCGACGGTCACGTCGCACAACCGGGTGGCGCACCGCTCCGGGCCCAACTCGTCGGCGAGCGTCGTGAGTCCGGCCGCGTCGATGTCGCCCGCCAGCACGTACGCGCCCTCGGCCGCCAGGCGGTGTGCCACGGCCCGCCCGATGCCCGCCGCCGCCCCGGTCACCAGGGCGACCTTGCCCGCGACGCGTCCCGGGCCGGCGCCGCCCTCGATCCGCGTGCTCACGCCGTGCTTCCCTTCGTGTTCTCGTAGTCCTTCACGGCCCCGCCGACAGCGTGCGCGGTCTGGTCGCGCCAGGTCTGGGACAGGCCCACCTGCCAGTCCTGGGACGCGAGCGGGCCGTGCGCGGCACCGGTGAAGTACGGGATCACCTCGCGCGCGATCAGTTCGTAGGAACGCTTCGTCGCCTCCGGGTCGGCGAAGTCGGCGCCCATGAACAGGTAGGTGCCGAAACCGCCGGACTTCTGCCACAACCGCTCGATCTGACGGATCGCCATCTCCGGCGTGCCACAGATGAACGAGCCGGTCGCGTTGCCGTGGTCGATGCGGTCCGCCAGCGGAGTGGACGTGTCCAGCGGGATCGGCAGCACCTTGGCCTGGTAGTTCTGGATGCCCTCCAGGCCGTACGCCACCTCGCGGCGGGCCTGCTCCTCGGTCTCGGCGATGTGCATCATGCCCATCAGCCGCCACTTGGACCGGTCCATGGTCTGCCCGTGCCGACCGGCGACCTCGTTCGCGATGCCCCAGTGCGTGCCCAGCGCGTCGAAGCCGCCCTCCTGGCTCGCCGCGATCGAGAGCATGCCCGCGCCGAACCGCCCGGCGGTACGCGGACCGGCCGGCGAGAAGGTCGCGGCGACGGCGAGCTCCAGCGACGGGTGGGTGTACGGCCGCAACTGCAACCGGGCATCGCGCAGCGTGAACCAGTCGCTCTCCCGGGTCACCGGTTCGCGACCGGCCAGCAGCGCGACGATCGCCTCCAGCGATTCCTCCATCATCGCCCGCTGACGTGCGGTGTCGATGCCCAACATGTGTGCGTCGGAAGCGAGTTGGCCGGGCCCCACGCCGAGCATGACCCGGCCGCGGGTGAGGTGGTCGAGCAGGACCAGCCGATCCGCGACGTGCAGCGGGTGGTGGTAGGGCAGCGAGACGACGCCGGTGCCGAAGCGGATGTGCCGGGTACGGGCCGCGGCGCTCGCGATGAACAACTCGGGCGAAGCGACGATCTCCCAGCCACCGGAATGGTGCTCGCCGATCCACGCCTCGGCGTAACCGAGCCGGTCCAGGTGCTCGACCAGGGCCAGGTCCTGTTCCAGCATCAGGGTCGGGTTGCGCCCCGCTTGATGGAAGGGGGCCAGGAAGACCCCGAACTCGAGCGGACGGCGCTCGCCCAGGGCGACCTGCCGGGCGATCTGCTGCGGTTCCGTGTGTGCCACCGCGACTCCTTGGAATACCCGAAAACTGATGAGCCGTCACCGTTCCAGGTTGCGATGCGCGAATCAATAGTTGCACTATGCGAAAGGTGGTCGGGTCGGCGGTTCGAGCGGCCCGCAGGCCGGCGCCGCTCGCGCCGGTGCGTTCCGTGACGTGCCCGAGGCGCGCTACCGTGCGGGGGAGCCCGAAATGCGTTGGCCCGGTCGGCGTGGAACGGGTAGGAAGGGTTGTCATCCTCGGAACGACCCGTCGAGGACCACCTCGGATCCCCCGACCGCAGGACGAAGGACGCGCGCAGGCCATGGGCTACATCGATGTCAACACCGTCGGCTTCACCCTTCCCGACGGGCGTGTTCTGTTGGACGAGGTCTCCTTTCGGGTCGGTGACGGCACCACCGTGGCGCTCATCGGGGCGAACGGCGCCGGCAAGACCACGCTGCTCCGGATCATCACGGGGGAGCTGAAACCCGACACCGGCGCGGTCGCCCGAACGGGTGGACTCGGCATCATGCCGCAGTTCGTCGGCCGGATCCGGGACGCCTCCACGGTGCGTGATCTGCTCGTCTCGCTCGCCCCGCCGCGGATTCGGGACGCGATGCGCGCGGTCGACGACGCCGAGCTGGCGCTGATGGAGAACGACGACGAGAAGCACCAGATGCGCTACGCCACGGCGCTCGCCGAGTTCGGTGACGCGGGCGGCTACGACATCGAGCCGGCCTGGGACCAGTGTTGTCAGGCGGCGCTGGGCACCACCTACGACGGCGCCAAGTGGCGCGAGGTGCGCACGCTCTCCGGCGGCGAGCAGAAGCGGCTCGCCCTGGAGGCGCTGTTGCGCGGCCCGGACCAGGTGTTGATCCTCGACGAACCGGACAACTATCTCGACGTCCCGGGCAAGCGTTGGCTCGAACAGTCCCTGCGCGAGTCCCAGAAGTCGGTGCTGCTGGTCTCGCACGACCGCGAACTGCTCGCCCAGGCCGCCGACCGGATCGTCACCATCGAACTCGGCGCGGCGGGCAACACCGTCTGGATCCACGGTGGTTCGTTCGGCACCTATCACGAGGCCCGGCGGGCCCGGTTCGAGCGCTTCGAGGAGTTGGGCCGGCGCTGGGACGAGGAGCACGCCAAGCTCAAGGCGCTGGTCCTGATGTACAAGACCAAGGCGGCGTACAACGACGGTCTGGCCTCCCGGCTGCAGGCCGCCCGGACCCGACTGCGCAAGTTCGAGGAGGCCGGGCCGCCGCAGAACATCCCGCGTGAGCAGGACGTCAAGATGCGGCTGCGCGGCTCGCGCACCGGAAAGCGCGCGGTGATCGCCGAGGCGCTGGAACTGACCGGTCTGATGCTGCCGTTCGACACCGAGGTCTGGTACGGCGACCGGGTCGCGGTGCTCGGCTCGAACGGCTCGGGCAAGTCGCACTTCCTGCGGCTGCTCGCGGCCGGCGGCACCGATCCCGAGGTCGAGCACGAACCGGTCGGCGAGACGGTGATCGCACCGGTGGCGCACACCGGTCGGGCCCGGCTCGGGGCACGGGTACGGCCCGGTTGGTTCGCGCAGACGCACGATCATCCCGAGTTCGTCGGCAAGACGCTGGTCGACATCCTCGGTCGGGGCGACGAACACCGCAGCGGGCTGGGCCGCGAAGGCGCCGCGAAGGTGCTCGACCGGTACGAACTGGCCTACGGCGCCGAGCAGCCCTTCGACACCCTCTCCGGCGGCCAACAGGCCCGATTCCAGGTGCTGTTGCTCGAACTCTCCGGCGCCAACCTGCTGTTGCTCGACGAGCCGACCGACAACCTCGACCTGGTCTCGGCCGAGGCGCTCCAGGAGGCCCTGGAAGCCTTCGACGGCACCGTGTTGGCGGTCACCCACGACCGGTGGTTCGCGTCCTCCTTCGACCGCTTCCTGGTCTTCGGCCAGGACGGTCGGGTGCGCGAGACGGACGGCCCGGTGTGGGACGAGGGGCGCGTCGAGCGCGTCCGGGGCTGACCCGAAACCCCCGGGTGGGCGCGGGAGTCGCGCGCCCACCCGGGGGTTCGTCGTGTCGGTGGTGGGGCGGCCCCTTCGCGGACCGGTGGGCCGGTGGGCCCGGTACCGGGAACCGGAATGACGTCGACGGGCCCTCTGCCCTACGGTTCGGCGGATGCATCCTCACTTCGACGCGGCGAACGAATCGAACGAGCCGACCGGATCGACCGACCCGAACGACGTGATCATCCGGTGCAACGACAATCCGGCCATCCGGATCCGCCTCCGCGACGCGGTCAACCCCGACGACGAGGTCGCCGTGCGCTTCACGGCCTCGCGGCTGGTGCACTACACCGTCGAGATCCACGCGCCCGAAATGGCCGCGCAGCTCGATCGGGTGGTCGGCTGGGTCGGCGAGACGAGGGAGATAGACGGCTTTCTGACCGATCTCGCCCGGGACTTCGGCGGCTGGGACGGCGAACGCCGCTGGCACACCGACGATCGTGATCTCACCGTCACGGCGGCCTTCCGCTCCGGCGGGCGGGTCGAACTGACCTGGGAGCTGCGACCGAGACGGCTGGGCGGCTGCGGTTGGGCCGCCTCGGTGACGCTGGTGGTGGAGACGGGCGAGCAACTGGCCGCGCTCGCGGGGGACGTGCGCCGGTTTCTCTCGCGCGCGGACGGGTGACCGCCCTCGGCTCGATCCCGCGGCGACGCGGGGGCGCCCGCCGCCGTCCGCCGCGGCCCGGCGGAACCGGCCCGGCGCGAGCGCGGTACGAGCGATCGACCGGCGGTGCCGGCGCGGGAATCGGGCGACCGGGCGGCACCGGGCGCCGGCCTCGGGTTCACCCGTGCTCGGCGAAGGCCGCGACGAGGGCGCCTCGGTCGGCGCCCGAGGCGATCAGCAGGCGTAGCAACACCCGGGCCTTGTAGGGGTCGAGCAGGCCGGCGTCGAGCAGACCGCGGCGTTGCAGGTCGGTTTCCGAGCCGGCCCCGCCGTAGGTGTGCCGCAGCACGGAACCGGCGCCGGTGCGCGAGGTCAGCACGACCGGGATGCGCGCGGCCAGTTCGCCGAGCACCGGCGCGAGGGCCGCCGGCACGTGGCCGACGCCGAATCCGGCGACCACCAGGCCCCGTTGGTCGGTCGGGTAGTCGGCGAGCAGCGCGCCGTCGTCGTCGAGGGCGACCGTATACAGCGCCACCCGGGCCGAGGCGAGCGCGGCCGGCTCCGGGATCGGCAGCGGCCGGTGCGGCGGCGGGGTGGCCAGGATCCGTACCCGGCCCTCGACGACGACCCCCAGCGGTCCGGTGTCCGGCGAGCGGAAGGTGGCGGTACTCGTACTGTGCGTCTTGCGCACCCGGCGCGCCGCGTGGATCTCGTCCGCGAACACCACCGACGCGCCCAGCCCACGGGCCGATTCGGCCGCCGC
Source organism: Embleya sp. NPDC005971 (assembly GCF_040629175.1). Taxonomy (NCBI): domain Bacteria; kingdom Bacillati; phylum Actinomycetota; class Actinomycetes; order Kitasatosporales; family Streptomycetaceae; genus Embleya; species Embleya sp. NPDC005971. Next base: position 33,212 of record NZ_JBEXUX010000017.1, read on the forward strand.
GACCCGGGCGGCGGCGAGCAGGTTCGCGGGGCCGTCGGGCCCGGCCAGCGTCGGGTTGCGCATCGCTCCGGTGAGCACGAACGGCTCCGGATGCGGCCAGACCAGGTCGACGAGGTAGGCGGTCTCCTCCAGTGTGTCGGTGCCCTGGGCCACCACGACACCGGTCGCTCCCGCGGCGACCGCGCGCGACGCGGCGGCGACCACGTCGAGGACCTGGGTGAAGGTCAGGTTCCCGCTGGACACGGCCCGTACGTCCTGCACGTCGAGCGTGATGCCCGACTCGGCGAGGCCCGGTACGGCGGCGGTCAACTGCGCGCCGGTCAGCCGGGCGACCACCGTTCCGGCGTCGGCGCCGACCGCCCCGGCCATCGCGATCGTGCCCCCGAGTGTGAACAACGCGACGCTCATCGGCAGAGCCTCTCCATCGATTGCTTCGGCGAACGCCGCCAAGGTAGCCGCCCGGGCGGTGCGCGCGGCGGCGCGGTGCCGCGGTGGACCGGGGTCGGGCACCGGGCCCGGACGTGCAGCGACCCCGAGGGACTGAGGTCCACTCGGGGTCGCCGGGGGGTTTCGGTGTTGCGTTCGGCCGTCGACATCGTCCGGTCGGTCCGGACCGCGTGTCGGGGGTCACCGCCGCGGTCACCGGGTGAGCAGCTGCAGGTTCCGACGCATGCGTACCGATTCGATCGCGGCGGCGCTCTGCACCACCGCCTCGTGGGTCGCGCGCTCGGCGCGCCGGGCCTTGGCGGCGGCCCGCCGGGTGCGCAGCGCCGCCATGACCAGACGGTCGCGGTCGGCACCGGCGAGAAGCTCCTGCTGACGGCTCTTGTAAAGCTCGTACTCGATCACTGTGTCCACCTTCTGTTACTTCGACCCGGTCTCCCCGGCTCGTGGTAACAGCTTCGCGTGCCAGTGGGGGGCCGGGCATGAGGCGGATGCCGCATCTATGCCCACCCCCGACCACCACCCGATACCTAAGCCGCGCCGAGGAGCCCTAAGGCGACCTAAGGCGGGGTAAGGCGGCCTAAGGCATTCCCCGAGGCACCCCCCTGTGCCCCCTGACGCACCGCTTTGCGACTCCGGCGGCGGCCCGGCCGCAGTGTGGGTGCGCTTCGCCGGTCGGGCGGTCGGGCGGTCGGGCCCGGCGTCGTCGATGTCGAACACGGCCACGGTGCTCCCGTGTTCGTGTCGACCAACTCCAGCCGCAGACCCGGGACTCGGCCGAAGGTGCCGGCGTCGGTCGAGGCCGCCAGGATCACCGCGTCGAGATCGGCCGGCGCGCGGTGAGGTCGATGGCGACCACGTGCGACCCGGGTGGTCCGCCCCGGTGGGTCACCGCGCCCGAGGGGTGGTTCGGCTGGTTGTGGAAGACCGGATCCGCGTCGCCGCCCGCCCGACGGTCGCCGTTCACCAGCAGTGCGGACACATCCACGTCCGGCACGCCGGGACCCGGTCGCCAACCCAGGGTGGCGTGCAACGTCGGCGTCGACAGCGGGGTGTTCGCCCCCTTGGCGAGCCTTGTCATTCGCCCACCGTGCCACAGGACCCGGTCTGCGGTGCGGGGACGGACCGATCGAGCCTGCTTCGGCAACCGCTGCCAGGATGGCGGCATGGCGTCAACCGTGCTCGCATCGCTGACCGTGCCCTGGATCCCCACCGCGCACCGGCTGGACGTACTGCGCTGTGCCGACCTGCCCGAGGGCCACACCGTCACCACCGCCTTCGTGCTCGCGCTGGACGGCCTCGGGCGCACCCTGCTGACCCGGGTGGACCGGCCCGGACGCGGCTGGGAGGTGCCGGGCGGACACCTGGAGCCGGGGGAGACGCCGGCCCGGGCGGCGGCGCGCGAGTTGGCGGAGGAGGCGGGGCCGCGGGTGGCCGCCGAGCGGCTCACCCTGTTCGGTGGCCAGCGGATCACCCTGCTGGGCACGCCGCCGGCCGGCTACCGCTATCCGACCCGGGCGTTCCAGGCGTTCTACACGGTGCGGCTGCCGGGGCCGGGCGCGCCGACCCGGCCCGACGCCGGGTCCGAGTGCGACGCGGCCGAGTGGGTCGAGGCGGACCGGGTGGCCGCACGTTGCCCCGACGCGGCCTGGTCGGCGCTGCACGCCGCGCTGCTCGGCTGAGGTCCGAGGGCGGCGCCGCCGATCGCGGGCCGGCCGACCCTCGCCGGCTCACCCCCCGGCTTCGCGCCGCCCCGAAACGGGCTAATCTGCACCGATGATCACCGTCTCCACCGCCAACGTGAACGGCCTGCGCGCCGCCGCCGGCAAGGGCTTCACCGCATGGCTGAACGCGACCGAGGCCGACGTGGTGTGCCTGCAAGAGGTACGGGCCACGCCCGAGCAGCTCACCGACGAGGTACGCGACCCCGAGGGCTGGCACGCCTACTACGCCCCGGCGACGGCCAAGGGTCGGGCCGGCGTGGCCGTGTACAGCAGGGTCGAGCCGAGCGCGGTGCGGATCGGATTCGGCTCGGCCGAGTTCGACGCGGCCGGCCGGTGGATCGAGGTGGACCTGCCCAAGGTGACCGTGGCCAGCCTCTACCTGCCCACCGGGGAGGCGGAGACGCCCAAGCAGGACGAGAAGAACCGGTTCATGGCCGACCTGGTCGCGCACCTCAAGGTGATGCGCGCGACGGCGGCGATCGGCGGGCGCGAGTCGCTGGTGTGCGGGGACTGGAACATCGCGCATACCGAGCACGACATCAAGAACTGGAGGGGCAACGTCAAGAAGTCCGGCTTCCTGCCCCAGGAGCGGGCCTGGCTCGACGAGTTGTTCGGCGCGGCCGACTGGCACGACGTGGTCCGCCGGATCCACCCCGACGGCCCCGGCCCCTACTCGTGGTGGTCCTACCGCGGCAAGGCGTTCGACACCGACGCGGGCTGGCGGATCGACTACCACGTGGCGACCCCGAAGCTGGCGAACGCGGCCGTCACCGCCGTGGTCGAACGCGCCGACACCTACGCGGAGCGCTGGTCCGACCACGCGCCGGTGACCGTGGCCTACGAGATCTGAGCCCCCCGCGACACCCGCGGCGAGCCGGGCCGGTCCGCGAGCGACGCCAGGGCGCGGGCGAGTCCGGCCGACCAGGTCGCCGCGCCGTCCCGGGCCGCCGGGTGCTCCGCGCGGAACCGCTCCCAGTCGGGCACCGGCCAGGCGCCGATCTCGGGTGCGGTGATCGGCGCGCCGCCCACCACCCGGTCCAGCAGCCCCGGGGGCAGCCGCAGATGCGGGGATTCGGCGAGCAGGACCGCGTCGTACAGGTCCTTGGCGAAGACACCGCCTCGCGCCGCGTCCCGGCGCAACCAGCGCAGCTTCCAGGCCAGGGACAACGCCCGGCTCGCCGCCGGCACCACCACCGGCGGCCCGCCGCCCGTGCGTGGGATCGCCATCCACCGGGCCGGCTCCGGCATCGGCTCGTCGAAGGCGTAGTCGACCCGGATCGTGCCTTCGGGCAGCCCGTGCGCACGCCAGGGGACGATCAGCCGCACGCCACCCTCGCCGCCTTGGTACCCGCCCCCTTCCGCGTGCGCCCAACCGCCGTCCAGGACCACGCCGGCACCCGCGTCGGGGCACTCGCGCAGGGCCTCGACGAGTTCGTGATGCGGCGACTCGCCCGCGTCGTCCCCCTCCTCGCCGTCGTCGGACGGCCCGTCGTCCTCGTCGTCGCCCCAGCTCTCCACCCGCACCCACGCGGTCCCCTCGGGCGGTGGGCAGGCCCGGATGCCTCCGGTGTCGAACTCCTCGTCGCACCACAACTCGGCCGCACCCGCGCCGGCGAACACCTCGGGCCACTCCTGGACCGCCGCGCGGTGCGCGACGTACGGGTGCGGGTCGAGCAGTCCGACCGGGCGCACCGGGGAACGGGCCACCACCCAGTCCAGGTCGCCCGGCTCCCGCGCCGCCGCCCCCAGCCACACGGTCAGCGGCATGCTGCCGCGCAACACCAGCGCACTGCCCGAGGGCCCCTCCGCGGCCAACCGCAGCGCGTGCTCCAGCGCCCGACGCCGGGCGGCCCACCAGCGCCGCCGCTGGGCCGGGTCGGCGAACACGGGTACCTCGATGCCGCCGCCGCGATCGGAGGTCGCGCCGGTCGGGACGGTCGCGGTCACCCGGACAGCCGGGCGGGCGGGAGCGCGCAGGCGGGTTCGTCGGGTCGATCCGGCGGCACGCCGAGGGCCGAAGTGGGTTGGGTCCAGCGGGACTTCCGCCGGCACGCGGCGCAACACCAGTGCGTGGTGGTCATCGCCATCAGCTCGGCCAGGCGCCCGCGCGTGACGTCGTCGGCCGGCGTGTACACCAGCATCCGGGTCTCCGGCACGCTCAACAGCAGTCGGGTGCCCGCGAATTCCATCCGGCCCAGCACGTTGTGCACGATCCGCTTGACGTGCCGATTGCCCGAGCCGACCTCGCGACGGGCCCACAGCCGGGCGAACTTCGGGCTGCAACTCGCCAGGCGTCGCACGAACGACTCCCACTCCGGCTCGCCCACGTGCCGGGCGAACGCGGCCTGCAACTCGGCGACCATGCGCGGCTCCTCGAAATCCCGGTCGAGGAACGGATTGCACGGGTCGGGCGACATGAACGTGGCCCAGATCACGTTGCGTTCGTCCGGCGCCTGCTCGACCAGGCCGGGAAACATCTTGTGGTACGCCTCGTTCCAGGCCAGCACGTCGTACCGGGCGTTGTACACGGCGGCCGGATTCGGGACCAGGCCGTCCAGGATCTGCTGGATCTCCACCGGCAACGTCGTGCCCGACTGCGTTTCGATCTCCCAGGGCACCTGCGCGAGTCGGTACAGGTGGGTGCGCTCGGCCGGGTCGAGCCCCAGCGTGCGCGCGACCGCGTCCAGCACCTGCACGCTCGCGTTGATCGGGCGACCCTGCTCCAACCACGTGTACCAGGTCACCCCCACGCCGGCGAGCATCGCGACCTCCTCGCGACGCAACCCGGGGGTACGCCGGCGCAGGCCCGGCGGCAGGCCGACGTCCTCCGGGGTCCGGCGTTCGCGCCGGCTGCGCAGGAACGCGCCCAGTTCGGTGCGTCGGCTCGCGGTGTTGGTACCCATCCGGCCATCCTCGCCTCTGTTCCGATCCGCTGCCAGGTGCTCCGGGTACCAGGATCGACAGACTCTCGGCAACAGGATCGCGCGGCCCGCACGCTCCTGGCATGACCACCACGACCGCGGCGCCGGACACGGCGCGACGCGCCCATCCGCTGCTGCTGACCGCATTGCTGACCGCTCAGTTCATGGCGTTGTTGGACACCTCCGTCGTCAACGTCGCCGGCCCCACGATCCGTACCGACCTGGACACCAGCGGTGCGGGACTGCAACTGGTCATCTCCGGCTACACCATCGTCTACGCGATGCTCATCGTCACCGGCTCGCGGCTCGGCGGCCGGCACGGCTTCCGGCGGGTGTTCGGTGTCGGCCTGATCGTCTTCACCGCCGCATCGCTGCTGTGCGGCCTGGCCTGGGACGAAACCTCGCTGATCGCGGCCCGCGCGGTCCAGGGCGGCGGCGCCGCGCTGATGGTGCCCCAGGTGCTCAACCTGATCCAGGCCACCTACACCGGCGCCGACCGGGCCCGGGCGATGGGTCGGTACGCGGCGACCATCGCGGGCGGCATGGTCGCCGGCCAGGTATTGGGCGGACTCCTGGTCAGCGCCGACCTGTTCGGGCTGTCCTGGCGGCCGGTGTTCCTGATCAACATCCCGGTCGGGATCGTGCTGTACCTGCTCGCCCGCCGGGTGTTGCCGACCGGTGGGACCCCCGCGGCGCGCGGTCTGGACGTCCCGGGCCTGGCGCTGCTCGCCCCCGCGTTGCTCGCGCTGGTCGTGCCGTTGGTGATGGGGCACGAATTGCACTGGCCGACCTGGGGCTGGGTCGGCCTGGGGGCCTGCGCGGTGTTGTTCGTGCTGTTCGCGCTCGTCGAACGACGTGTGTCGGCGCCGCTGATCCCGGTCGAACTGCTGCGGATGCCGGGCGTGGTGGCGGGGGCGGTCACGCTGTTGTTGGTGATGACGGCGTTCGGCGGGCTGATGTTCATCACCGCGCTGTACGTGCAGAGCGGTCTGGGCTACAGCGCGTTGGAGGCGGGGCTGACCTTCATCCCGTCCTCGGCCGTGTTCGCGACGGTGTCGCTGCGCTGGCAGCGGTTGCCCGCGGCGTGGCATCGGTGGTTGCCGACGATCGGGATGCCGATCGGCGCGCTCGGGTTCGCGGCCACCGGGTGGGCGTTCGGCAGCGGGCAACCGTTGGCGATCCTGCTCGCCACGATGATCGTGAGCAGCTTCGGGCTGGGCGTCGCGTACAGCCCGGTGATGATGCTCGCGCTGGGCCGGGTCCCGTTGCCCAGGGCGGCGGACGCGTCGGGGCTGATGGTGACGATGATCCAGCTCGGGCAGGTGCTCGGGGTGGCCGCCTTCGGCACGCTCTACCTGTCCGTGGGTGCCGACTTCCACCACGCCGGCGAACTGACGGCCTGGGCGATCGCTGCGACGGCGCTGGTCACCACGGCGCCGGCGGCCCGATTGGGCCGGTGATCGCCCGCCGGCTCAGCCGGTGTCCGCCGCGGTGTCCGCCGCGTCCTGGGCGGCCAGGACGCGGTGGCCGTGTTCGAGCGACCAGGCGCCGAGTGCGTGGAACGGGACCAGGAGGCTCTCGCCCAGGTCGGTCAGCGCGTAGTCGACGCGCGGTGGAGCCTCGGCGTAGGCCCGGCGGCACACCAGGCCGTGGTACTCCAGCCTGCGCAACGTCTCGTTGAGCACCTTGGCGCTGATCCCGCCGATCCGCGCGGCCAGGGCGCCGGGCCGCATCGGGCCGTCGGCCAGGGCGAAGACCACCACGCTGTTCCAGCGATTGGTGAGCAGGTCGAAGCCCATCCGGGCGCGGCAGTCGGCGACGTACTCGCCCTTGTGCGTGGTCATCGGCCCATTGTGGCCCGGTCGATGGACACCGAATGGTGCGGATCGGGCCGCCTAGCTTCGAGGAATCGGAGACGGCCCGGCCAAACGAGCGGAGCAGCGGCTGTGCGAATCGGAATTCTGGGTGCGGGCAACATGGCGGGCGCGTTGGGCGCGAAGTGGGTCGAGGCCGGGCACGACGTGCTGATCGGGGCACGTTCGGCGCCGCGCGCGGAGGAGTTGGCGAAGCGGATCGGGGCGCGGGCGGGCGTTTTCGCCGAGGCGGCCGAGCACGGCGACGCGGTGTTGGCCGCGATCGGGCACGCGGCGACCGCCGAGGTGGTCGTGCCGGTGGCCGGTCTGCTGGTCGGGAAGGCGCTGTTGGACTGCTCGAACCCGATCGTGCCCGGGCCGGACGGGCTGATGTTGACCACCGACGGCGAGCCGTCGGCGGCCCGCACGCTCGCGGACGCGGCGCCGGGGGCGCATGTGGTCAAGGCGTTCCACCTGGGCGCGGCCGAGTTGTGGGCGGGGCCGCATGGGCGGGGGGTCGCGGTGCCGTTGTGCGGGGACGACCCGGCCGCGCTGGCCGTGGCGCACACGTTGGTCGCGGCGGTGGGCGCGGTGCCGCTGTCGGTCGGCGGGCTGGACCGGGCGGGTTACCTGGAGGCGACGGCGGCGATCGTGATCGGGATGTGGTTCGCCGGCCAGGATCCGCGGACGATGTTGCCGGCGGCCGAACACGCGCACGGTTAGGGTCGCGCGGCGCGCTCGGCGGATCGGGGCGGGCCTGCGACTCCCCACGGGTGGGGCGCAGTTGCGGCGTGGTCGGGGACACGGGCTACGAGCCCTCGCCCAGGTATTCGACCAGGACCGGGGCGTGGCTGTGGTCCGGGTCGCGGACGGCGGTGAGCAGGGTGAGGCGGCCGTCGCCCGCCCGGGTGAGCAGCGCGGCGCGGGCCGCGTGCGCCGGCGCGCTGTCGAGTTCGTCGCGGTAGCGGGCGCGGAACACCTCCTCGGCCAGGCCGCCTGTGTGCCAGGCCCGGCGCAGCTCGGTGGAGGGGGTCAACTCCTTGGGCCACTCGTCCAACCGCGCGTCCGCCTTGGCGATCCCGCGCGGCCACAGCCGGTCGATCAGGACACGCAGACCGTCGTCCGGATCGACCGGCTCGTATACCCGGCGCACGGTGATGGTGGGTCCGCCGGTGGTGCCGCGTCGAGCCATCGTGCCTCCCGCTCGTGTGTGGTGATCGATGGCCTGTACCCGACTCGTGGCGATCCCACCGGCGGGCGATCGGGCGGCTCGGCCGGGTGCCTCGGCGATTCAGTACGCGATGCCCAGCGGTCGGCGGTAGGTCGCCGGGTCGTCCAGGATCGCGAGCATGGCGTGCGCGAGGTCGGCCCGGGCGATGGTGCTGCCGCGCGGGACGCTGCCGCCGATCTGCGTGCGGTAGGTGCCGGTGCCGCGGCCCTTGGTGAGCATCGGCGGCCGCATCGCGGTCCAGTCGGCGTCGCTGCGCGCCAACTCGGCCTCCATCGCCGCCAGGTCGGCGTACACCGTCCTGAGCGACGCGCGCAGCATCGGGATCAGCGCGCCGCGCACGAACACCGAGTCCTCGCGCGGCGTCGGGCCCACCGGCGCCGCGCTGATCGTCACCAGCCGGCGCACGCCGGTGTCGGCCATCGCGGTCAGGATCGCGGCGGTCGCCGCCGCGGCGATCCCGGTGCTCTTGCGGCCGCGCGGTCCGATCCCGGACAACACCGCGTCGTGGCCCTCGATCGCCTCGTGCAGCTCGGCCGGATCGGTCACGTCGGCCCGCAGCAGCTCGATGTTCGGGTGTTCGAAGGCGGGGCGGGACGGCGCCCGGACCACGGCGGTGATCTTGTGTCCGGCGGCTGCGGCATGGCGCAGGACGTGCTCGCCGGTGGCACCGCTCGCCCCGAAAACGGTGAGTCTCATCTTCTGCCTCCCGAGGTGGGTGAGTGAAGGTGGGTGAATACTCACTCACCCGCACATGGTGAATACTTGCTCACCACCACGTCAAGTCCGCGAGACGGATCGCCCCGAACCCATCGGAGGCACCCGAAGCCCCCGGATCACCCCACCCACGACGAACGGACGACCGCCGCGATGCCGAACCCACCCCGCCCCGAAGGCCGGCAGCGGGAGCCGCATTCGGCGCCGCGACCCGTCGTGCCCACCCGGCAGCGGATCCTGGACGCCGCCGAGCACCTGATGCGCACCCTCGGCCTCGCGCGGACCACGACCAAGGAGATCGCGCGCGCCGCCGGTTGCTCGGAGGCCGCGCTGTACAAGCACTTCACCGGCAAGGAGGAACTGTTCGTCGCGGTCCTCCAGGAGCGGCTGCCACCGCTGGGCCCGCTGCTCGCCGAACTCGCCCGACTCGCCGACGAGCCCGACGGGGCCGAAGCACTCGACGGGGCCGACGAACTCGACGGCTCCGACGGCTCCGACGGATCCCACGACTCCGAGGGATCCGAGGCGGCCGACCGGGTCGAGCGCCGGCTGGCCGCGATCGCGAGCCGGGCCGCCGAGTTCTACGAACAGAGCATGCCGATCGCCTCGTCGCTGTTCGCCGAACCCGCGCTGTTGCAACGCCACCGCGAGGCGCTGCGCGGCATCGGCGCGGGCCCGCACGTCCCGCTGCGCCTGCTCGCCGCCTACCTCGCGGTCGAACGCGACCGGGGCCGGATCGACCCGGACGCCGACCCGGAGGCCGCCGCCGCGATGTTGCTCGGCGCGTGCTACCAGCGGGCCTTCCTACGGCACTTCATGGGCATCGAGGACGGGCCGACGGTGGCCGAGTTCGCCGCGAGCACCGCTCGTACCCTGATCCGAGGCATCGTCCGCTCCTGACCGCGGTGCCGCGGGACCCGTCGGGGGCCGTCGGTGTGGGCCGCGACAGCGTCCGTGAGCCGCGACACTCCGGCGGAAAGGAAGCGGGATTGTCACACCGGCCTCCTATCGTGCGGGTATGGAATTGAAGCAAGAGATGATCACGATCGACTGCGCCGAGCCCGGCCCGCTGGCCGCCTGGTGGGCGAACGCCCTGGGCGTGGAGATCGCCCAGGACTTCGGCGAGTTCGTGATGGTCGCGGCCCAGCCCCTGGTGCTGGGTTTCCAGCGCGTGCCGGAGGAGCGGGCCGGCAAGAACCGGGTGCACGTGGACTTCTCCACGGCGGACCGCACGGCCGCGGTCGAGCGATTGGTGGCGCTGGGCGCGAAGGTGGTGGCCGAACGCGACGTACCGGGGCTGAACTGGACCACGATGCAGGACCCGGAGGGCAACGAGTTCTGCGTTTCGGGGTGATCGCCGGGTGGCCGCGCCCGAGCGGTGTCGTCCGGCGACTCAGTGCCGGGTGCGCAGGTAGCGGCCACGCGGGAGTTCGGTGACCAGGACCGGTCGACCCTGTACGGGCACGGTGGTGCGGCGCTCCTCGGTCATGCCCAGTTTGTCCATCACCTTGGCGGACGCGGTGTTGTCCACGTGGCAGATGGAGACCAGCCGCGGCAGTCGGGCGTACTCGAACGCGAAGCGCAGCACCTCGACGGCGGCCTCGGTGGCGATGCCGTGGCCCCAGTACGGGCGGGCCAGCCGCCAGCCGATCTCCACCGCGGGCAGCACCTCGGGCAGGAACTCCGGCACGGCCAGGCCCACCCAGCCCGCGAACGCGCCGACCGGGCCCGGTTCGGCGGTACGCAGTTCGACCGCGAACAGGCCGAAGCCGCGGTTCTCCCAAGCGAGTTCGTACGCGGCCAGGGCGGCGGCGCTCTGCTCGGCGGTACGCGGCAGACCGTCGCCCACGTAGCGCATCACCTCGGGGTCGGCGTTCAGCGCGGTGAGCGCGGACAGGTCGTCGGCACGCCAGCGGCGGAGCAGGAGACGCTCGGTTTCGATCATCGGACCATCCTGCCCGAACGCGGGCTCGCCGGCTCGGCCCGCATCGGGCCCAACGCGATGTCCGATTCCCGCCGGACGATGGGCCCGCGAGCGCGCACAGTGGAATCCGGAAGCACCTGTGACCAGTGCACACGGTGTCCGACCACTGCCCGCGACAGCCGTCGCGGCCTCGACGAAGGAAGCGCTCATGACCGTCCACACCACCCTCGACAGCCCCCTCGGCGAGTTGTTGCTGATCGGCGACGAACGTCCCGACGGCACCCTCGCGCTGGCCTCGCTGTCCGTCCCGGGGCAAAAGGGCGGGGCCGCCGTGCCCGCCGATTCACGCCCGGACCCGGCCGCCTTCGCCGAGGCGGTCCGCCAACTCACCGCCTACTTCGCGGGCGAGTTGCACGACTTCGACCTGCCGACGGCACCGCGCGGCTCGGCCTTCCAGGAACGCGTCTGGGCCGCGATCGACGAGATCCCCTACGGCACCACCACCACGTACGGTGCGATCGCCGAGCGGGCGGGCACCTCGCGGGCGGGCGTGCGCGCGGTCGGTACCGCGATCGGCGCCAACCCGCTGCTCCTGGTCCGGCCCTGCCACCGGGTGATCGGCGCGGACGGCGCGCTGCGCGGGTACGCCGGCGGCCTGGACCGCAAGGAGTACCTGCTCGTGCACGAAGGCGCGCTCGCGGCGCGGGTGCGGTGATCGTGGTGGACACGCTCTTCGCGGCCGAGCCGGCGACCACCTCGGAACTCGCCGCGCACGTGGACGAACACGGCCACGCGTTGACCCACCGGATCCTGGACCCGGACACCTGCCGAGAGATCGCCGAACTGTACGACCGCCCGGAACTCTTCCGGGCCACCATCGACATGGCCAGGCATCGGTTCGGCTCCGGCCGGTACCGCTACTTCGCCGCGCCCGTGCCCGAGCCGATCGCGACGCTGCGCGCGTCCTGCTACCCGCACCTGTTGCCGATCGCCCGGGCCTGGGCCGCCCGCCTGGGTCGGCCCGCGCCCTGGCCGGACACCCTGGACGAGTGGCTGACGATGTGTCACGCAGCGGGCCAGACCCGGCCGACCCCGATCCTGCTGCGCTACGGACCGGGCGACTGGAACGCGTTGCACCGGGACCTGTACGGCGACCTGGTCTTCCCGCTCCAGGTGGTGATCGGCCTGGACGAACCCGGAGTCGACTACACCGGCGGCGAGTTCCTGATGGCCGAGCAGCGGTTCCGGGCCCAGTCGCGCGGCACCGCGATCAGCCTGCCGCAGGGGCACGGGCTGATCTTCACCACCCGGGACCGGCCGATCCGCTCGGCCCGAGGCTGGTCCGCGGCGCCCATGCGGCACGGCGTCAGCACCGTGCACACCGGGCTGCGCCGCACCCTCGGCCTGGTCTTCCACGATGCGGCGTGACGTGCGGTACACGCTGATCGGGCCGGACGGGCGGCCCTACCGCAGCGCGACGCCCGGCACGCTGGGCGGCACCACGAACGGTCGGCTGTACGGGCGGTTGCACTGTCGCAGCGCGCTGCGGGCGATCGCGCGCGGCGGCTATGTCGCGAGTCGGGTGTTCTTCGCCGACGAGGCCACCGCGATCGCGGCCGGGTTCCGGCCCTGCGCGGTGTGTCTGCCGGAGCCCTACGCGCGCTGGAAGGGTCGCCTGCCGGCGCCGCACACCGACGCCGAACTGGCCGAGTTGCTGGGTCGGTTGGCCGGCTGCCGGACGCTGGCGATCGGGCACGGGCGAGACCGCGCCTCGACCGCCGCGGCGCACGCGCTCGCGGCGGCCTGGCCGGGCGAGGTGCCGGCCGTCGTCTCCTGGCCCGAGCAGGCGGCCTCGTGGTTGCGCCCGGCGTTGCGGCTGACCGCGCAGGCTCCGGACGCGTGGGTGGTGGCGGGTACCGCGCCGGGCTGGGCGGGCATGCGTGATCGGCTGTTGCGCAGTACCGACTGGGACCCGCGACGCACGTACGCCTTCGCCTCGTTGGCGGACGCGATCACCGATGCCGATCGGGACGAGGGGCCCTGGTGGGCGGCGGCCCGGCCGGGGTGATCGCGGCCGGGCCGGTGCCGGCTACCGTTTCGCGTAGCGCACGTGCTCGAACGGCCAGTGCTCGGCCAGCCACGCACTGACCTCGCGGTACACCGGCTCGTCGAGTTCGGCCCGATCGGCCCGGACCCAGGAACGCACCGAGGTGACGGTGGGGTCGTCGTGGTCGGGATAGATGTAGACGCAGCCGATCACGTCGTAGTCGCCGGCGTTGCCACCGTTGTCGAGCACGGTGTAGGTGAAGCCGGTGCGTTTGTCGAAGTCGTCGGCGTGCCGGACCAGGTCGCGCAGATTGTCGTCCGCGCTCAGCCCGTCCAGGGGTGGCCAGTGGCGATCGGCGTAGCCGGGGGTGGCCCGGATGTGCTCGATGCTGGAGGACCACGCGGCCAGATCGGCCCGGTTGTGCCGGGCGGCCAGCGGCTCCAACCGGAAGGACGCGGTGCTCGGCGGTGCGGGCACGACGAACTCCGCCGGGACGAAGGTGGGTTCAACCATGCCGGGGAGCCTACGCGGGCCGAGCCGGCGGGGCGACTGCGGGCTATCCGAATTCGGACGTCAGGGCCGCCAGTTCGCGCCACTGCGCGAGCGGCATTCGGCCCTGGTCGGAGGTCAGGACCTGGAGGCAGACGTGGTCGGCGCCCGCGTCCAGGTGGGCCCGGACGCGCTCGGCGATCGACGCGGTGTCGCCGAGGGCGCACAGCGCCTCGACCAGGCGGGTGCCCTCGCCGTCGAGTTCGGCCTCGGTGAAGCCCAACCGACGCAGGTTGTTCGCCTGGTGCCGGGCGACCCGGTAGCCGGCCGTGAAGCCGCGGGCGACCTCGACGGCCCGGGCGCGGTCGGTGTCCGGGACCGCGGTGAGCGCGACGGACAGGTACGGGTCCGGGCCCATCGCCGCGCGGGCCGCCGCGGTGTGCTCCACCGGCACCAGGTAGGTGTGCGCGCCCCAGGTCCGGGTCCCGGCCAGGGCCAGCATTTTCGGGCCGAGCGCGGCGAGCACCCGGCGGCCGGGGCGGTCGGGCGCGGGGGCGACCAGGACGGCGGCGTCCATCTCGTCCAGGTAGGCGCCGACGGTGGCGACGGCGGGGGCGGTGTTCGCCTTGGGCATGCCGGCCAGGTCCGCCTGGCCCGCGGCGCGGTGGCCGCCCAGGCCCAGCACGAAGCGGTCCGGGTACGCCTCGTTGAGGGTGCGCTCGGCGGCGGCCATCAGCCGCGGGGTGCGTTCGGACATGATCGCGATGCCGGTGGCGACCGGGAGCGTCCGGGTCGCGGCCAGCAGGAGTTGGGCGTGGGTGGTGGCCTCGCGGCCGATGCCCTCGCCGACCCACAGGCCGCCGTAGCCGAGTTCCTCGATCTCGGCCGCCGCCTCGCGTACCGCGCCGGCGGGCTGCCCGTCGAACGCGAAGGTCCACAGGCCGAGCCGGCCGAGGGCGGTCTTGTCGTGCGTCATCGGGTGTCCTTTCCCGGTTATTCGGAGGCTGCCTCCGATTTGCCTGTCTCACCATATGGAGGCAGGCTCCGTTTGACAACGTCCGAGAGGGAACGCCGATGACCCGACCGATGCGCGCCGATGCCCGCCGCAACTACGAGCGCCTGCTCGCCGAGGCCCGGCTGTTGTTCGCCGAGCACGGCGTGGACGCGTCGTTGGAGGACCTCGCCCGCCGGGCCGGGGTCGGCATCGGCACGCTGTATCGGCACTTCCCCACCCGCGACGCGCTGGTCGAGGCGGTGGTGCGGGACCGGTTCGACAAACTCGCCGCGCGGGCGCGGGCGTTGCGCGACGGCCCGGCGGCGCGCGACGCGCTGGCCACGTGGTTGCGGCTGCTGATCGAGGGCGCGGGCACGTTCCGGGGGATGAGCGCGACGTTGTTGAACACGCTCGCCGACGAGAACTCGGAGCTGTACGCCTCCTGTCACGCGATGCGCGCCGCCGGCGCCGAGCTGCTCACCCGTGCCCAGGCGGCCGGGGAGGTGCGCCCGGACGTCGACACGGACGAGCTGTTCACCCTCGCGCACGGCATCGCCTGGGCCCACGAGCAGCGCTACGGCGACGATCCCGAGCGTTTGCCCAAGCTGGTCGACGTGGTCGTCCTGGGCCTGGCGACGCGCCCCTGAATCGAGGCGACGGCGGCCGGGGCGGGACCCCGTTCGGGCGGTGGGGCGGAGGCTGGGTCAGACTTCGTGGTCATGGACACCCATGCGGACAGCCTGGTGGAGAGCGGTGCGGCGGGTGGGTTGACCGCCGCCGCCGGGGCGTTGTTCTTCGACGGCGAGGGGCGGGTGTTGCTCGTCGAGCCGGACTACAAGCCGGGGTTGGAGTTTCCCGGCGGGATCCTCGAACCGGGGGAGTCGCCCTGGGCGGGCTGTGTCCGCGAGGTGCGGGAGGAGCTGGGGATCGTGCTGGAGGGGCCGCCGAACCTGCTCGTGGCGCAGTGGGTGGCACCGGTGGACGGGCACCGCGGGGGGATGCGCTGGTTGTTCGACGGCGGCGTGTTGGGCCCGGACCGGCTTGCCGAAATCCGGCTCCAGACCGACGAGTTGCGGGCCTGGCATCTACTGACGCCGGATCGGGGCGCGGCGGCGATGCCGGCGGAGCGGGCCCAGCGGTTGTGGGCCGCGCTGCGGGCGCGCGGCAGCGGCGGGGGGATGTACGCGGAGGCCGTGCGCTGATCCGGCCGCCGGGCGGCGGGCGGCCGTCGGTGTCGAGCGCGACCGCGGGGAGGCCGGCTCGGGTGCTTCGCCGGCCGCGCCGGTCAGGGCCGCGGCGCGGCGTTCGCCACCGCCGTGGCGAGGACGTCGACCAGCGGGATCGGCGCGGCGTCGGCCGCCGGCGGATGCACCAGCAGCGTGCCGTCGGCCGCGACACCGAAACAGCCGCCGGCGCGGTCGGTGCGTGCGGCCTCGTCGGCATCGAACACGATCGGCGGCCCCGCGCGCAGGATCAGGGTGTCCGGGGTCAGGCCGGCGCGGAGGACGGCCGCGCGCAGCGCGTGGGCCCGACCGGGGTGCGAGGTGCGCAGCCAGATCTCCTCGGCCGGTACGGCGCCACGTTCCAGGAACGGCCGACCCGAGCCGTCGAGCGAGAACAGGTCCAGGACCGGTCGCCGCCGGTCGACGACGGTCGGCCGGCGGCGCAGGAGCCGGGCCGGCCCCCGCGTCGCCGGCCGACCGAAGACCGGCAACATCGCGACCTCCCGGCCGTGCAACTCCGCCGCCGTCGCGATCAGGAGCACCTCGACGCGTTCGATGATCCGCGCCCAGTCCGCAGGCCGGCGCCCGGCCGGCGTCGCGCCGGCGTCCGGGTCCGCACCGGCCGCCGGGTCCGCCGGTCGCCGCCGCTCCGCCTCGATACGCGCGTCGAAGTCGCTCATGGCGGCAACCTACCCGCGACCACCCGACCGCGGGCGGGACACGACCGACACCGACGCCTCGGCGCTCCGGCCGCGTCGCCGTGCCGGTCCGACTCCACCCCGCCCGGACGGACCCGGACGGCCTGCCCCACCGTCAGTCCGGCCGTCCCCGACCCTGGCCGAACGGCAAGCCGCTTTCCTTGTGAACAAGGGTGCCGAGATGAAAATTGACGCCCCGTCAGCCTTGTCGATTGGCAGAGGTCGACGTATGTTCATGCCCAACAGGAAGGGGGACCCGTGGCGATCCCGGCACCCGAGGACACCTATGACAAGGTGCTCCAGGCGGCAGAGGAACTGTTCGGTGAACAGGGTTTCGCCGGCACCTCGTTGCAGGCCATCGCCGATCGGGTCGGGGTGACCAAGGCCGCCCTCTACTACCACTTCCGTACCAAGGACGAACTGCTCGACGCCCTCCTGCGCCCGGCCCTGAACGATCTGGACCGAGTGTTGGAGGTCGCCGAGAGCAGACGCGGCACCACCGCTCGCCAGCGCCTGCTTTTCGAGGGCTACGTCGACTTCCTCATCCGGTATCGCACCCTCGCCGTCATCCTCGATCGCGACGTCTCGATCGGACGCCACCCCGCCATTCAGCCCCGACTCGCCTCGATCACCGCGCGGGTGCGCGAAGTCCTCGACGACGTCGACGACTCGATCGAGTACCGCGTGTCCACGGCCGTGGCGATGGGCGGCATCTACTCCGCCGTCGCCGCCTTCGCGGAACTGCCCGACGACGAACTCGGCCGCATCCTGCGCGGCGTGGTCCGCAAGCTCCTGGGCCCCCGCCGCAGAGCACCGGGCCCGGTCGCCGGGGCCTGACCGGCAGCACACCACCGGCCCACCACCGGTACCAGTACGCAGCACCGCGCCACCGCACCACCGCGCTTTCCGGCACCCGTCCCCGGCCGGTTCCCGCGGCGACCTCGCACACCCTCCGGCAACGGGAGTTCCACCATGACGTGTCCGGTCCTCGACCACGGCTTCGACCCCACCGACCCCGACCTGTACACCACGCGCATCCCGCTCGACGAGTTCGCCGAGTTGCGCAAGACCTCGCCGGTGGTGTGGGTCCCGCAGACGCCCGAGGTGTCCAACTTCGGCGACGACGGCTACTGGCTGGTCACCCGGCACGCGGACGTCAAGGAGGTCTCCACCAAGCCGGAGATCTACTCGACGAACAAGAACACGGCGATCATCCGGTTCGCCGAGGGCATGGACATGTCCAACATCGATGCGCAGAAGCTCATCATGATCAACATCGACCCGCCGGAGCACACCCGGCTGCGCAGCATCGTCCAGCGCGGCTTCACCCCCCGGGCGATCAACGCGCTCCAGGCCGCGCTGACCGAGCGGGCCGCGCAGATCGTGCGCGACGCCAAGCTCAAGGGCTCGGGCGACTTCGTCACCGAGGTGGCCTGCGAGCTGCCGTTGCAGGCGATCGCGGAGCTGATCGGCGTACCGCAGGAGGACCGCAAGAAGATCTTCGAGTGGTCCAACAAGATGCTCGGCTACGACGACCCGGAGTACGCGGAGTCCACCGAGGTGGGCGCGCAGGCCGCCGCCGAGCTGATGTTGTACTCGATGGGCATGGCCGAGGAACGCAAGGCGTGCCCGGCGCAGGACATCGTCACCCGGCTGATCACCGCCGAGTCCGACGGCAGCCTGTCCTCGGACGAATTCGGTTTCTTCGTCCTGCTGTTGGCCGTCGCGGGCAACGAGACCACGCGCAACGCGATCACGCACGGCATGCTCGCCTTCTTCGACAACCCCGACCAGTGGGAGCTGTACAAGGCGGAGCGCCCGGAGACCACGGCGGACGAGATCGTGCGCTATTCGTCGCCGGTGATGTCCTTCCAGCGCACCGCGACCCAGGACACCGCCCTGGGCGGCCAGGAGATCAAGGCGGGGCAGCGAGTCGGCATCTTCTACAGCTCGGCCAACTACGACGCCGACGTGTTCGAGAACCCGACGAAGTTCGACATCACCCGCAACCCGAACCCGCACCTGGGCTTCGGCGGCGGCGGCCCGCACTTCTGCCTGGGCGCCTCGCTGGCCCGGATGGAGATCAACCTGATGTTCAACGCGATCGCCGACGCGATGCCGGACATCACCAAGGCCGCCGATCCCCGGCGACTGCGCCACGCGTGGATCAACGGGATCAAGGAACTCCAGGTGAACTACACGGGCGAGTAGCCCCACCCGGGACTCGGCCGGGCCGTGTGTTTGCGGCCCGGCCGAACACGACGGGCGCCGTTCGTTACGGGAGCAGCGGGCGGCGCCGTCATGTCGTTGTGGGGCGACTCGGCGCGGGATGGATCACGACTCGGTGAAGGACGCCCGTTCGAGTGGTCCGGGGGCGTAGCCTCCGCGGCATCCGACTGTGGGGAGTCCCGTGAGCAATCAACCGCCGCAGCGGCGTCGACGGATCGGCAACCGTGTCGTGGGGGCATGTGTGGCCATCGTCCTGGTGATCGGCGCCGCCGTGTTCGTGGCAAGTCTGGTGCAGGGCAAGGGGGACGGTGACGCGGCGAGTCCGGCCGCAGCCGGCCGGGCGGACTCCTCGCCGGCCGACGGCAGTCGCTCGCCCGTCGATGCCAGATTCGTCGCCGAACTCGGTCGCTCCGCACCGCAACTGGTGGGCCCGAAAGCCGATTTGAACGTGCTGCTGAGCATGGCCAACGTGGCCTGCGGCTGGGTGCAGATGGGCAAGGACCGGGAGGAGATCGCCAACCGCATCATGGGCGTCACCTACACCCGCGACGAGGCCCTGGCCATCACCAACGCCGCGATGACCGGGTACTGCCCGAACGGGGGGCGCAAGTAGCGCCGACGCGCGATCGCCGGGTCGGCGGCCGGCGGGCCCGGTGTGGGTGCGGCGTGCGAGGGTGACTGGTTCAAGATCATGGATCCGGACCGGGAGCGCTTCGTGGCTGGGGTTGGCGAGGGTGTGTATGTGCTGCGGAACGTGCGCAGTGGGCTGGTCCTCGAAGTCGAGGGCGGGCGGACCCACAGCGGGGCCAATGTGTGGCAGGGCGCCGAGGACGGTTCCGCCGCGCAGCACTGGCGGATCACCGCCGTACACGCGGGCGGCGCGGTCCACCACGTGGAGCACGTGGCCAGTGGGAAGCGGCTGGACGTGACCGGGGCCTCGGAGGAGAACGGGGCCAACGTGCAACTGTGGCGGGCGAACAACTTCGGCGCGCAGGAGTGGATCCTGGAGGAGCACGTCGACGTGCCGGGCCGGGTCACGCTGGTCAACTACGTCAGCGGGCTGCTCCTGGAGGTGGCCGACGGCAGCACCGAGCCCGGCGGCAACGTGCGGCAGTGGGAGGACACCGACAGCCCGTCGCAGTGGTGGGCGCTCGAACCGCGCTGAGCACGCCGACCGGACCGGGCCGCCGCCGTCCCCCTCGCGCGAGGGTCAGGCGGCGGCCACCACGTGGGTGCGGGCCAGGGTCGGGGTGAGCGGGCGCGGGCGCGCGGCGGGGCGGGCGAACACGAACAGCCGCAGCACCACGAACCGGCCGATCCCGGCCAGGCCGGACGCGCCCAGGTAGACGCCCTGTTCGACCAGGACACCCGCGCCCGGCGCCGCCGCGTGCAGGCCGAGCACCGCGGTCGTGGTGAACAGGTAGGCGACCAGCGCGCTGAGCGCCGACTGGCCGTGGGCGCGCAATCCGGCGCGCCCGCCGCCGAAGGTGAACCGGCTGTGCAACTCGGTCGCGGCCACCGTGGAGACCACGGTCACGAACGCGTTGGCGACCGCGATCGGCATCGTGCCGGAGAGCACGACCAGCGCACCCGAGGAGGCGATCCCGGTGCCGCCCCCGAAGACCACGAACCGCGCGAACGCGGCGATCGAACCGGACTTCCCGGCCCTGCCGCCGGCTGCGTTGTTGCTCTTCCCCGTGGTCTTCATGTCCTTCAGCCTAGAAACGAATGAGGCCAGAGACGTTCCTGATTCACCCGGTGCGCGCGAGGTGTTCGGTAAAAACCCTGCGGTTCGCTGAAACCCCGCTGCCGCTTGGCCTCCGGGCCCGCCGACCCGGGGTGCGGGACGGTCGTGCCGCCCACCACCCTGGTGCAGAACCGGCACCGACCGCACCCGATTTTTCGCGCCGCGCCGTGTCCGCCCCGAACGGTTGGCGCCCCGCGGCGGGCATGCGACGACCCCGGTCGGGGCGTCGGGTCGCGACGCGGTGGACCGGGGTCGGGGAGCGCGGTGTCTCCTCGGGCTTCAGCCGGGGCGTTCCTGTTTCGATCGGATCCGTCGGGCCTCAGCCGGCCGAGGTGAACACCAGGGACGCGTTGTGGCCGCCGAATCCGAAGGCGTTCGCGACGGCGACGTTCAGCGGCCCCACCCGGGGCTCCTTGGCGACCACGTCGAGGTCGATGTTCGGGTCCTGGGAGTCCAGGTTGCGGGTGGCCGGGATGACGCCGTCGCGCAGCGCCGCCACGGCCGCGACCGCGCCGATCGCGCCGGCCGCACCGCACAGGTGGCCGAGCATCGACTTGATCGCGGTGACCGCCGCGTGCCTGCCGATCGCCTCGGCGATCGAGGCGGCCTCCAGCACGTCGCCCGCCGGTGTCGAGGTCGCGTGCGCCTGGATGTGATCCACGTCCGCGCCGGTGACGCCGGCCTCGGCCATCGCCATCCGCAGCGCCCGGACCTGGCCCGGCCCGTACCCGGCGGTGATGTGGTTGGCGTCCGAGGTGACCCCCGCGCCGGCCAGGTACGCGTGCCTGCCGGCGCCGCGGGCCGCCGCGAAGTCGGCCCGCTCCAGGACCAGCAGCGCGGCCCCCTCGCTCATCACGAAGCCGTTGCGCTTGGCGTCGAACGGACGCGACGCCGCGGCCGGGTCGCCGTCGTAGGTGGACAACGCGCGGGCCTGGGCGAAGCCCGCGATCGGCAGGGGGCCTATCGTCGCCTCCGCGCCGCCCGCGATCACCACGTCGGCGCGACCGAGGCGGATCAGGTCCAGGGCGTACGCGATCGCCTCCGAGCCCGACGCGCACGCGCTGACCGGGGTGTAGGCGCCGGCGCGAGCCCCGAACTCCATGCTGACCTGCGCGGCCGGCCCGTTGGGCATCAGCATCGGCACCGTGTGCGGGGACACCCGGCGCACGCCGGACGCGGCCAGCACGTCGTGCTGCGCGAGCATCGTCATCGCACCACCCATGCCGGTGCCCACCACCACGGCGAACCGTTCCGGCTCGACCACCGGCGCGCCCGCGTCCGCCCACGCCTCGCGGGCCGCCACGAGTGCGGCCTGCTGACACCGGTCCAGACGCCGCGCCCGGACCCGGTCGAGCACCGTCTCGGGGCAGACTCGCATCCGCCCGGCGATCCGGACCGGCAGGTCGGCCGCCCACGCGTCCGCCAGGGCTTCGATTCCCGACTCGCCCGCGAGGAGGGCCGCCCACGTGGACGGCACGTCCCCGCCCAACGGCGTGGTCGCGCCCATCCCCGTCACCACCACATCGGTCTTGCCGAGCGTCATAAAACGCACCCCAGCTCTGTCGAAGCATTGTGGAAACACGACACGGGTGACCCACGCGCGCTCGCGTACGGGTCACTTGATCCGCAACGCTGTCAGGGAAAGTTCGGCGCGGGGGTATCGACACCGATAAAGAGGACGTCCTATTACTTGTTGAGTTCCCACAACCGACCGGTAACCGGTTCAGCTCCGCAAATGCCATCGAAACGGCTGATACCCGCCGATGATCGGCGGTTGTGAGCGACGGATCCGGGGCGGCGGGACGCGCGCGAGGGCAGTCGCGGGGCGCGCGCGAGGACGCTCGCGGGGCGTGCGGTGCGGCAAGCCGCGCGCGGCATTATGGGCTGCTTCAGCGGGATCGTCCCGGCTTTGCGGAAGATCGACGAAAAGCCGGCAAAACGTCGTGACCATGGGCATTTGCGACCTCGATCCCAGGGAGACCGCCATGGCCTGGTACCCCGGAGCCACCAAGCGCGAGCTGGAGCCCGAATCCGACGCGCAGCCCGCCATCCGCCCCACCCAATTGATCCTGCACTCGATCGCCGCGCCGTGGTCGGGCGAGCGGATGTACGAGTACTGGCGCGACTCGACCAACCTCGAATCGCACTTCGGCTGCGCGTACGACGGCGGCCTGTGGCAGTTCATCGGCACCGAGACCCGGGCCGACGCGAACGCCTCGGCGAACCGCCGGTCGGACGGCACCGGCGCGGTCAGCGTCGAGAGCGCGAGCAACCTGGAGCACACCGACCCGTGGACCGAGGCCCAGGTGGACAGCCTGATCCGGCTCGGCGTGTGGATGCACGAACGGCACGACCTGCCGCTGCGGGTGTGCCGGGCGTGGGACGACCCCGGGTACGGCTACCACCGGCTGTTCGCCAAATGGTCCATCGACGGCACCGCGTGCCCCGGCGACGCGCGCGTACGGCAGTTCCACGACCGGATCTTCCCGGGCATCGTGGCCGGCACCGGCGGCACCCCACCCGTCGACATCCCGGCCCCGCGCCCCGCCGTCGACCTGGCCGAACTGGTCGCCGCGGCACGGTCGGACCCGAGCCGCCAGGGCACTCCGGTCACCTACGTGGGCACCCGCATGGTCGAGAACGCCCTGGTCGCCGAGGGCCTGCTCGCCGGCCATCTGGCCGACGGCCACTACGGCACCGCGACCCTGAAGGCATACGCCGAATGGCAGCGCCGACTGGGCTACAACGGCTCGGACGCGGACGGCATCCCGGGGCGCCGGTCACTGACCCGACTGGGGGCCAAACACGGCTTCACCGTCGCGTGAGCGGGGCGCGCACAGCGGAAGCGGGGCGTCTCACACGCCTCGGTCGGTGGCCACCAGCAGGCCGGTGACGATCGCCATCAGCGACCACACCAGCCACATCCAGGCCACCGCGTCGTACAGCGCGCTGTACAGACCCAGGATGGTGAGCAGCACGAGTGTGCAGGCCACCATGCCCCGACTCTGTGGACCGTAGGTACGGATCATCGTCGCCTCCACCCTCGGAGCCCGGGAACGAACCGGTGTCTGGCACGGTAGCGCAGCAGCTCGCGAGACGGACAGAGCGCGGCGCCCGGGAACCACGTGGCGCGGCGGCCGGCGGCCGGGTGACCGCCGGGCCCTCGCCGCGCCTCACAACACCAAGAGGTCGAAGAGCCGGTCCAGGTCCGCCGCCGGATTCGCGGTCAATCCGCCGTGCACCGGACCCGGCTGCACGATCGTGCTGCGCGGCGCGGTCAGCCAGCGAAATCGGCGCCCGACCGGCTCGGCGCCGGGCGCACCGGCCGCCTCGCTGCCCGCACACACCAGTTCCCACGCGGCGAGTACCGCGCGTGCCTGGGTGACGTCGGCGTCCGGGTCGAGCGCGCACAGCCTGGACTGTTCGACGTGGGTGCGGGCGCCCAGGAAGCCGAACGCCTGGCTGTACAGCGCGACGCCGACGTTCAGGCACTCCCCGCGCTCCACCCGGGGCACCAGGCGGATGATCGAGTACTCGAAGAACTCCCGCTGGGCGATCGTCGTCATCACTTGAGCCAATCCGGGCGGTTCGACACCGAGGAGGCCGCGCCCTGTCGCGCGACCGTTTCCGGCGCGATCTCCGGGAGCCACGCGCGCGGTGCGGCGGCGCGGGCGGACAGGTGCGCGATGTACGCCTCGCGCAGCGCGTCGGGGCTGTCCAGGCCGAGTGCGCGCTCGGCGTCGCCCGACTCCAGCCACTCGTCCGGGACCAGCGCGAGTACCTCGGTGAGCAACGCGCGGGTGATCCGCGGAGCCAGTTCGGCGTCCGCCTTGAGCAGACCGGGACCGCCGAGGGTGGCCAGCACGTGATCGCCGGCGTCGAACGCACGCGTCGCGGCCGACGTCGCGGCCCGCCACGCGTGGTGGAACCACAACGAGGCGCCGTGGTCGATCAGCCACAGCCGACCGTGCCACACCAGCAGGTTCGGATTGCGCCAGGAACGGTCCACGTTCGAGGTCAGCGCGTCCAGCCACAACACGCGTGCGGCCAGCTCGGCGTCCGGCTCCCAGGTGGCCGGGGTGAAGTCGGCCGAGCCCGGCAGGAAGTCCATCCCCAGGTTCAGCCCGGCACTGGCCTTGATCAGCTCCTGCACCTCCTGGTCCGGCTCGCCGCGCGCGATCACCGGATCCACCTCCATCCGCACCAGGGCGGGCACCGGCAGCCCGAGCCGGCGGGCCAGTTCGCCCACCACGACCTCGGCGACCAGCACCTTGGCCCCCTGCCCGGCGCTGCGGAACTTCACGACGTAGGTGCCGAGATCGTCGGCCTCGACGAGCCCGGGCAACGAACCGCCCTCGCGCATCGGCGTGACGTAACGAATGGCATGGACCAGGGGAAGCATTCCCGAACAATGCCACGCCCCGCGAGCCGAAAAACACTCGGGCCACCGCGGCGGGCTCGCGCGGGTCGGGCGCGTCGAGCGGCGCGGGCGCGGGTCGACGCGGGGCGCTGGGCCCGTTGCCGTCAGAGGCTGGGGGGTTCGGGGCGGACCAGGCCGTTCTGGTAGGCGATGACGACGAGTTGGGCGCGGTCGCGGGCGCCGAGTTTGGTCATCGCGCGTTGGATGTGGGTGCGCACGGTCAGGACGCTGAGGACGAGCTTTTCCGCGATCCGGTCGTTGGACTCGCCGTGGGCGGCCAAGACGGTGACCTCTTGCTCGCGGGGGGTGAGGTCGGCGAGGCGTTCGGCGGGGGCCAGGGGCGGTCCGGAGGCGGGCGTGGTGAGGAAGCGGGTGATCAGGGCCCGGGTGGCTCCCGGTGACAGGAGCGCCTCGCCGGCGGCGACGGTGCGGATTCCGTCCAGCAGCGCGTCCGTGGTGACGTATTTGCCGAGGAAGCCGCTGGCGCCGACGCGTAGTGCCCGGGCGACGTACTCCTCGGTCTCGAACATGGTCAGGATGAGGACGCGGGTGCCGGCGAGGTCGGGGTCCTCGCAGATGGCGGCGGTGGCGGCGAGCCCGTCGCCGTCGGGCATCCGGATGTCCATCAGGACGATGTCGGGTTGCCGGGCGCGGGTGAGTTCCACGGCCTGGTGGCCGTCGGCGGCCTCGCCGACCACCTCCATGTCCGCGCAGGAGTCGATCAGCAGCCGGAAGGTGCCGCGCAGGAGGGCCTGGTCGTCGGCGAGCAGGACGCGGATGGTCAACGGGTTTCCTCGGGTCGTCGTCCGGCCGGGGTGTCCGCCGGGGCGGGAGGCGGGAGGGGGAGTGCGGCGGCGACTTCGAAGCCGCCGTCGGGTCGGGGGCCGGCGCGCAGGTCGCCGCCGACCGAGTGGGCGCGTTCGCGCATGCCCATCAGTCCGTAGCCGCCTCCGGGTACCGGCGGAACGGCCCCGCCGTCGGGTGAACCGTCGTTGTCGACGGTGACGAGCAGGTGTGAGTCCTGGTAGTGGAGCCGAACCCGGGCCGCGTGGTCGGGCGCGTGTTTGGTGGCGTTGGTCAGGGCCTCCTGGATGATCCGGTAGGCGGTCAGGTCCACGCCCGGGGACAGCGGCCGGGCCCGGCCCTCGGTGGTGACGGTGACCGTCAGGCCGGCCGATTCGCAGGCCGCGACCAGCGTGGCGAGACGGTCCAGGCCGGGGGCGGGCGCCAGCGGGTCGGCGTCCGGGTCGGCGCTCTGGCGCAACACGCCCACGGTGGCGCGCAGTTCCAGGAGTGCGGAGGTGGTGGTGCCGACCAGGTCGGCGAGGATCCGTCGGGTCTGTTCGGGGTGGGTGTCGGCGAGGTGGGCGGCGGTGCCGGCCTGGGCGTGCGCGACGGCCATGTGGTGGGCGATGGCGTCGTGCAGTTCGCGGGCGATGCGCATGCGTTCCTCGGCGACGCGCAGCCGGGCTTCCTCCTCGCGGGTGCGTTCGGCGTGCGTGGCGCGGGCCTGGACGGATTCGAGGTAGGCGCGCCGGAAACGGCTCCTGCTGCCCAGGGACATCGGCAGCCACAACCACAGGACGGTGCCCACGGTCCGCAGGATGAGGTCGTCGCCGAGCGGCGCGCCGGCCAGCGAGGTGGCCGGCAGCACGGCCACCGCCGCCCGGCCGTAGCGGCCGGTGGTCCGCGAGTCGGTGAGCGCGGCAAGCCAGTACAGGGCGGTCATCACCGGGGCCAGCAGCAGCGGACTGGGCAGGTAGCCGAGCGCGGTCAGCAGTGCGGCCGCGCCGGTGGTGACCGCGAGGGCGGCGCGCGGGTGGGTGCGGGCGCCGAGCACGGCCACGCCGGAGACCACGAGGATCCAGGCGGGCCACAGGGCGTGCGGGGGCGAGGACTCGGACGTGCTGATCTGCGCCCCGAAGAGCGTGCAGACGCACATCGCCACCGCCGTCACCACATCCGCGGCCCGGGCGTGGCGCTCCGCGTACCGTTCGAGATTGCCGGTCATCGTGCTCTCCGCGAGGGGGCGTGCCGGGTCCATGGTTGCCGATGCCCACGAGGACGGCGCAAGGACCGCCCGAGACGGCTTGCTCGGGCGGTCCTTCGGGCGCAGTCGATCATCGGTGCGCCCGGACCGGCCCGTCCGGGTCGCGGTCCGGGCCGGCGGGCCGGGCGTGGCCCAGGAGGGCCGAGCCCTCCACGTCGACTCGGGGCAGGACGCGGCCCAGTCGGCTCGGCAGCCACCAGGCCCGGTCGCCGAGCAGGGCCAGGACGGCGGGCACGATCGCCATCCGGACCACGAAGGCGTCGAAGAGCACCGCGGCGGCCAGGCCGAACCCGAGCATCTTGATCAGCCCGCCCTGTTCCCCGATGAACCCGGAGAAGACCGCGATCATGATCAGTGCGGCGGCCGTCACCACCCGGGCGCTGTGCCGGAACCCGGACACGACCGCCTGCTCGGCCCCTTCCCCGTGGGTGTACGCCTCCCGCATCCGGGAGACCAGGAAGACCTCGTAGTCCATGGCCAGCCCGAAGACGATGCCCATCATGAAGATCGGCATCAGGCTCATGATCGGCCCGGTCTGCTCCACCCCGAACAGGTCCGCGGCGTGTCCCTCCTGGAAGACCAGCACCAATACGCCCAGCGCCGCGAGCACCGAGAGCACGAAACCCAGGGCCGCCTTGATCGGCACCAGCAGGGACCGGAAGACCAGCAGCAGCAACACCACCGCCAGGCCGCCCACCACCGCCAGGTACGGCACCAGCGCGGCCTGCACCTTCGCCGCGACGTCGATGTTCAGCGCGGTCGTGCCGGTGACCTCGAACGTCGCCGACGCCTGCTTCTCCACGGCCGGCCGGTCCCGGCGGATCGCCTCCACCAGGTCCTTGGTCCGCTGGTCCGTGGGGCTGCTCGACGGGGTGGCCCGGAAGACCGCGGTGTCGCCGACCTGGTTGAAGCGGGCCTGCGAGACGGACACGATGCCGGCTGTGCCGCCGATCCGGTCGCCGACGGCGCGCACCGCGGCGTGCGGGTCGGCCGAGCCCCTGGCGTCCACGACGATGGTCAGCGGTCCGTTGAAGCCGGGGCCGAAGCCCGCCGCGAGCGCGTCGTAGGCCCGTCGCTCGGTGGTGGCGGCGGACTTGGCCTCGTCACCGGGCATGCCCAGGCGCAGTGATGCCACCGGTACGGCCAGTGCGACCAGACCCACCACGCCGAGGATCAGCACCGCCACGGGACGACGCAGCACGAAGCCGGCCCAGCGGGTGCCCAGGTTGACCCGTGTGCGGGTGCCGGGCGCACCGCCGCTCGGGAGCACGGTCCGGTCGGCGCCCCGGGCGCGGGCCTTGCGCGTCCTGCGGGCCAGGACCGCGTCGGGCCAGTACCCGAGCAGCGCGGGCACGAGTGTCAAGGCGACCAGGACGGCGACCGCGATGGCCCCCGCAGCGGCCAGGCCCATTTTGGTCAGCGTCGGGATCCCGACCACCGACAGGCCCGCCAGGGCGATCATCACGGTGATCCCGGCGAACACGACCGCCGATCCGGCGGTGCCCACCGCCACCCCGGCCGCCTCCTGCGGGGGCCGGCCGCGCTCGCGCTCTTCCCGATAGCGGGAGACCACGAACAGGGCGTAGTCGATGCCCACCGCCAGGCCCAGCATCGTCCCGAGCGTGAGCGTGTCCGAGGACAGCCCCAACGGGCCCGCCAGCAATACGACCGTGAACAGACTCACGGCGACACCCACGATCGCGGTCAGCAGCGGCAGACCTGCGGCCGCCAGTGACCCGAAGGTGATCAGCAGCACGACCGCCGCCGCCGAGAGGCCGACGATCTCCGCGACGCCGCCGGGGCCGCCGCCGCCGTCCATCGCCGACCCGCCGGTCTCCACCGTCAGGCCCGCCGCCCGGGCCTGATTCGCCGCCTTGTCCACCGCCGCCCGGTCGGCATCGGTGACGTCGGCGGACTCCACCTTGTAGGTGACGGTCGCGTACGCGGTCGTACCGTCCTTGCTGACCGCCTGCGACTCGAACGGGTCCGCGACAGCGGCCACCCGCGGGCCGCCGCCCAGCGTGTCCACCGCGTTCACGACGGCCTTGCGCAGGTCGCCCGTGCCCACCTGCCGCCCGTCCGGGGCGACGAAGACGATCCTGGCGGTGGCGCCGTCCGCGGCGGCCCCGGGGAAGCGTTCCTCCATGAGATCGAACGCCTTTTGCGACTCGATCCCCGGCATCGAGAATTCCTCGTCCGAGGGCCCCCGCGCTCCCGCGGCGCCCACCGCGACCGCGGCCAGCACCCCGAGCCAGACCAGGACGACCAGGCGGCGGCGCCGGAAAGCGCCGAGCCCGAGCCGATACAGAAAAGTCGCCACGTCAGGGTCTCCCTATCCACGAGCGATGACCGCTCAAGGCTCGCCCGGGAGGACCCGTCCCGTCGTCATGCCGCTACGGACACCGCGACCTACCGAAACCACACGACGCACTACCGAAATCGCAGTAGGCGCCCGAGGCGTGACCGTCCGGAGCGGCCCGTGACCACCCCCGTCGTCCCGGGTCGGGGGCGGCGGGACAATGGGGGTATTCGGATCCGCTCGGGTCCCTGTTTCCTGGACGTGACACGCGTGAGTTCGCCGGAATCCAGCTCGGCGCCGATCGGCGATTTGTTCATGCGGCTGGCCAGGCGCATTCGGGTGCGCGCCGGCCGGGAACTCGCCCCGTTGGGTCTGACGCCGGCTCAGGCGCATGCGATGAAGGTGCTCGCGCACGCCGAGGAGCCGCTGCGGATGGCGGATCTGGCGGCGCGGCTGGAGATCGTGCCGCGCTCGGCGACCACCGTGGTGGACGATCTGGCCGCGCGGGACCTGGTCCGGCGCAGTACCTCCGCGCTGGATCGGCGCGCGACGCTGGTGGAGTTGACCGAGCGGGGGCGGGACGAGCTGCGTCGGATCCGGGCGATCCGGCAGGGCGCGGGTGCGGCCGTCTTCGATCGACTGGGCGAGGCGGATCGGGCCGAGTTGTTGCGGCTGTTGCGGTTGGTGGACCGGGAGTTGGCCGAGTACGAGGCGGTGGAGCCGGGGGCGGTCCGGGACGGGCGCTCGTGCCCGCCGCGCGACGGGGGATGAGCGGTGGCCGCGGGTTTACGCCGACAGCGATTCCGCCCAGAGCGTGAGGTGCTTCCGGTGATCGTCGCGGGTGGGCAGAGTCGGGGCATGAGAATTCTGATTCTGGGTGGTTCCGAGTTCGTCGGCCGCGCCGTCACCGACGCCGCGTCGGCCAGGGACTGGGACGTGACCGTGTTCAATCGCGGTCGGCACGAACTTCCCTCCGGCATAAGGTCGTTGGTGGGTGACCGGACCACTGTGGGCGGTCTGGCCGCGCTCGCCGACGGCGAGTGGGACGTGGTCCTGGACACCTGGAGCGCCGCGCCGCGCGTGGTCCGCGCCTCGGCCGAGCTGTTGGCCGACCGCGTCGGGCGTTACGTCTACATCTCCAGTTGCTCGGTGTACGACCAGCCGACGCCCGCCGGACTGGGCGAGGAGGCGGCCCTGGTCGAGGCCGCGCCCGACGACGGCGACGACGTGTCCTACCCCCGGGCCAAGCGCGGCGCCGAGATCGCCGTCGAGCAGGCGTTCGGCGACCGGTACGTGCACGCGCGGGCCGGGCTGATCCTGGGTCCGCGGGAGAACATCGGCCGGCTCCCGTGGTGGCTGAACCGGATCGCCCGCGGCGGCCTCGTCCCGGCTCCGGGTCCGCGTGAGGCGCAGCTCCAGTACATCGACGCGCGCGACCTGGCCGAGTGGACTCTGGACGCGGCCGAGGCCGGTCGCAGCGGCGCCTACAACCTGGTCGGGCCGACCGGCCACACCACGATGGGCGAGCTGCTCGACCTGTGCGTGCGGATCACCGGTTCGGACGCCGAACTGCGCTGGATCGACCCGGACACAATCCTGGCCGCGGGCATCCAACCCTGGCTCGAACTGCCGATCTGGCTCCCGGCGGGCGAGGACTACGACGGCATTCACCGGCGCGACGTGCGCAAGGCGCTGGCCGCCGGCCTGAGGGTGCGCCCGGTCGAGGAGACCGTCGCCGACACGTGGACCTGGCTGCGCTCGGTGAACGGCGTCGTGCCGCAACGCCCGGACCGCCCGGTGGTGGGCCTGCCGCCGGAGAAGGAGGCCAAGCTTCCGCTGGGCTGAGCCGCCGGCGCGCCGGGGTGGGCGGGTGTCACCCGGGCGGCGGGAAGGAGTGGTCCAGGAAGGCGGTCCAGGCCGACTGCACCCTGTCCCGATGGTCCGGCGTGCCGCCGGCCAGGTGGTCGAGCAGCAGGCCGCGCAGCACGGCCAGCACCAGGGTCGGCGGCACCGGGTGGTCGGCCAGGACGCGCCGGAGCGGGGGCAGCCAGTCGTCGAGGGACCTGCCGGCGAAGTCGGACCACGGCCCGTCGGGCCCGTCGAAGGATCGCACGTAGCCGTCGAAGAACAGGCGGAGCGCGCCTCGGCGTTCGGGGGCGACCAGCCAGGTCCACAGCAGGTCGAGGGTCTCCCGGGCGGTGCCCGGGTGGCCGTCGGCGCGGGCGACCAGGGCGAGTTGCTCGGCGCGGCCGACGTCGAGGATCTCCCGGACCAGTCCCTCCTTCGCGCCGAACAGGTAGAGCAGCACACGGGGGCTGGAGCCGATCGCCCGGGCCAGCGGGCGCAGCGAGAGTTCGGCCAGCCCGTGCTCGGCGACGTAGGCCGCGCTCGCGGCGAGCAGCTCGTCACGGCGGGCGGAGGTGGGGGGTTTCACGTCGGCGGTCATCCGCATATCCTCTACTGAAACAACTGTTTCAGTGAAGGATATCGAGACCATGACCTCGACACCGAGCACGCGCGGCGTGAGCATTCGCGACGCGACGCGTCCCGGCGACCTGGGCGCGCTCGCCGCGTTGCACGGCGTGCTGTACAGCCGCGAATACGGCATGGACGCGACGATGGAGGCGGGCGTCGCCGCGGGCATGGCCGAACTCGTATTGGCCCGAACCCGCGAAGGCGACGACGGGCCCGGTCGGATGTGGGTCGCCCAGGAAGACCGGGACACCGAACGTGTGCTCGGCGGCATCGGGTTGACCCGCGCCGAGGACGGGTGGACGCGGCTGCGCTGGGTGATCCTGGATCCGGCCGCGCGCGGTCGCGGGGTGGGTGGTGCGTTGCTCGACACCGCACTGGCCGAGGCCCGTCGGCGCGACGCGGTCGGCGTCTACCTGTGGACGATCGCCGGCCTGGGGGCCTCCCGGCACCTGTACGACCGGGCCGGTTTCGCCCTGACCGAGGAACACCCGGCCCGGACCTGGGGAATCGACACCGTCAGGCAACGTTTCGACCTGAAGTGGTGATCGGCGTCGACCCCGGAAATCGATCCGGGATCGGCGCCCGCCCCGGCCCGACGACGGCCCGAGTGCCGGCTCAGCGCAGCGGCAGCGTCACCCACACCGTCTTGCCGCCCGTCGTGTCCGGCTGGATCCCCGCGTACCCGCCGGCCTCGGCGACCAGGGCCTTGACGATCAACAGGCCGCGCCCGCTGTCGTCGTCGACGGTCTCCAACAGCGCCTTGGGGCAGAACGGATGTCGATCGTGCACCCCCACCTGCACCCCGCCGTCGTCGGTGCCGCACACGGTGACGCCGATGGCCGGCGTCAACACCCCCGCGTGCCGGACCGCGTTGGTCACCAACTCGGACACGACCAGACGCAGCGTGTCCGCGAGATCGCCGTGGGCGGGCATGCCCCACCCGACGGCGATCGCGACCACCTTGCGTCGGGCCGCGGACACCTCCGCCTCGTGCGGCGGCAGATCGAACCGACACACCGGATGGGCGTCATTGAGCACGGTCATACCGCGCCTCCCGAGCCGGTGGCGGTCACGCGATGGACGGACACGGCACCGTGACGGTGCCCGGTGTGACTCATGATGTCCCCGATGGCGGGTGTACGGATCTTCCGAGGGAATTCCCTCGGAGCGTACCGATTCCGACACCCGGTGCGTCCCGTTTGCGACACTTCCACACCCCGCTCGGCGGGGCGTTCGGGGGCGTGCGCGAACGAAACGCCCTGGCGAGCGCGCCGTCCGCGCACGGCGCGCGCCAGGGGGGACCGGCCGGGGTCCACCCTTACGCGTGACACCCGCCCCGCGCGTCCCCGGGACCCGGCCCGTACCCGGCTCCGCCGCTACGCCGTGGCGGGATGTACGCCCGACCCCTCCAAATGTGGGCGGACCAGGACCTTGACGTGCTCGTCCGGCCGGCCGAGCGTGTCGATCGCCGCGGCCACCCCGCCGAAGCCCACCTGGCCGGTGACCAGCGCCGCCGCGTCCACGCTGCCGGCGGCGATCCGGGCCAGCGTCTTCGGATACTCCTCCGGCGGATAGGTCAGACACATCTTGACCGTGAGGTCCTTGTAGATGCCCACCACGGGTCGGAAGGTGTCCTCGGTCATGCACACTCCGATCAGCAACACCGTGGCGCCGCGCGGCGCGGCGTAGGTGATGCGATCGAACATGCCGGCCTTGCCCGAACACTCGAAGATCGTCAGCGGTTGCCCCGGCTCGGCGATCTCGCGCCACGCGACGAACGGGTCCCGCTCGGCCGGGTCGACCACGACGTGGGCGCCGAACGCGCGGGCGAGTTCGCGGCGGCGCGGGGAGGGTTCGGAGACCACCACCGGGGCCACGCCGCGCTCGATCAGGCCGGCGATCGCGCCCAGGCCGATCGGCCCGGCGCCGATCACGATCGCCGCGCCGCCCTTCTCCGCGCCGGAGCGGGCCACGTTGCCGAAGCCGACCGCGAGCGGCTCGGTCAGCGCGGCGACGTGCGCCGGTACGTGTGCGGGCACCTTGACCAGGGCCGCCGCCTGCATCACCATGCGCTCGCCGAAGCCGCCGGGGAAGGTGTTGGAGTAGCCGATCGTGCGCAATACGCCACCGCCGTCCAGCGCCCAGGGCAGGCCGACCACGACCTCGCCCTCCTCGAAGCCGGTCACCCCCGGCCCGGGCCGCACGACCCGCGCGGACAGCTCGTGACCCATCACCAGGTCGGCGTCCGGGTCGAAGACGAACGACGGCGTGTCGGAATCGATGGACGCCCGGAGGAACTCGGCCGTGTGTTTGTACGCGGACAGATCCGAGCCGCAGATCCCGCAGGCCACCGTCTCCACGAGGACCTGCCCCTCGCCGGGTTCGGGTGCCGCGATGTCCTCGACCGTGAACGCGCCGCCGCGTAGTACCGCTGCTCGCATGTTGGGCAATCTCCCTGTCGGGTCGACGGCTCACCGGTGCTCCGGATCGCCGAAACGAACGTGCGTGGACGGGTTCAGGAGGCGGGCGGCGTCATCGCCGCGACGACCGCCTGACGCAGCGCGCCGATGAAGCGCTCGCTGTTGTCGTGCGCCCAGGCCATCGAGGACTGCCGGGGACGGTTGGCGCCGGTGAAGTGCGGGACCACGTACTCGGCGAACAGTTCGTAGCTGCGCCGCTTGTCCGCCGGTCGCGCGATCGGCAGGTCGAGCAGGAGCAGTGTGCCGAAGCCGCCGGACTGTTCGGCCATCGCGGTGATGCGTTCGATCGCCTGCGCCGGTGTGCCGATCATCGCCACGCCGAAGGTCGGGAAACCCTCGCCGGTCCACTGCGCCACGGCCTGCCCGGGCGTCGCCCCCCAGGGCATCGTCATCCCGGACAACCCCTGGATGTAGTCGACCAGGTGGTGCACGCCGTACTCGGCCTGCTCGCGCGCCGCCTCGGTGGTCTCGGCGAGGTGCATCGGCACCACCAGGCGCCAGCGCTCGCGGTCGGCGACGTGGCCGTGCTCGGCGCAGGTCTTGGCGTAGACGTCCCAGTTCGTGGACAGCGCCGCGAAGCCGGACGGGTCGGCGGCGGCGAGCGAGAGCAGGCCCATGCCGTGGGTGCCGGCCTGGACCGATCCGGACGGCGAGACGGTGGAGGCGCACACGGTCTCGATGCCGGCGCGCGTGTACGGGCCCAGGTGCAGCCGGGCCTGGTCCAGGGTGAACCAGTCGGTGCGCATGGTCACCGTCTCGCCGCGCAGGAGCGGGACGATCGCGGCCAGCGCCTCGGCCATCATGGCGCGCTGGCGCATCGGGTCGATGCCCATCATGAAGGCGTCCGAGGCCAGTTGGCCGGGCCCGGAACCGAACATCACCCGGCCGCGCGATTGCAGGTCGAGCTGCACGATGCGGTCCGCCAGCACCAGCGGGTGGTGGTACGGCAGCGAGTTGACGCCGGTACCGAGTCGGATCCGGGTGGTGCGTTCGGCGGCGGCGGCGATGAACACCTCGGGCGAGGCGATCGTCTCGTATCCGGCCGAGTGGTGCTCCCCGATCCACGCCTCCTCGAAGCCGAGCGCGTCCAGGTGTTCGACCAGGTCGAGGTCCCGGCGCAGTTGCAGCGAGGGGTTGCCGTCGATGCCGTGGTAGGGGGCGATGAAGGCACCGAAGCGGGTCGGCGGAGCGGCCTCTGACACGGGCTGGACCTTTCGTAGGACACAAGAACATGCTTGGATGAGTTATGTCCTACATGGAGGATCGCGAGGAAACAAGGGGTACGCCCGCCGGTCGCACCGGGCCGCGCACCCGGCGCACCGCCGATGGCGGGCCCAGCGCCCGCACGTTGTTGTTGACCGTGCTGGGGGAGTACGTGCGCTGGCCCGGGCACGACGGGGTGTGGTCGCCGACGGCCGTGGCGGCGCTCGACGCGCTGGGGGTGCCGGAGGCGGCCACCCGGCGGGCGATCACCAGGCTGACCGGGGAGGGCTGGCTGGTGGCCCGGGCCGACGGGCGGTACACCCGGCTGACCCTCGCGCCGTCGTTGTATCGGCTGCTGACCGGATGGACCGAGCGGCTCGCCCGGGCGACCCGCGAGACGCCCTGGTCGGGACAGTGGCAACAACTGCTGTTCCGCCCGCCGGCGACGCTGCGCGAGGCCCGCGCGGTGGTCGAGGAGCAGCTCGCCTTCGAGGGCTTCGGCGATCTGGGGCGGGGGGTGTGGATCGCGGCGGACCCGGGCGGGGTGGGCGCGTTGCGGGCGCTGATCGCCGAGCGGGGCCTGGCCGGGCACGCGACCTGGATGACGTCGAGCGTGAGCGACCCGGAGCGGGAACGGGCCCTGGTCGAACAGGCGTGGGACCCGGCCGCGATCCGGGTGGTCCTGGAGGCGTTCGTCGACCGGTTCGCCGGCGCGCGGGCGAACACCGACGCGGAGGCGTTCGAGCTGCGTACCCGGCTGGTGCACGCGTGGCGGCTGACCTTCGAATGCGACCCGCGCCTGCCCGCCGCGCTGCTGCCGGCGGATTGGCCGGGGGCGGCGGCGAGCGACCTGTTCGTGGCCACGTGGCACCAAGTCCACGAACCGGCGCAGCGGTGGTGGGCGCACCTGGATCGGGATCCTCGGCGGGGTTGAGCGGGGCCGGCCGCGGCTTCGGAACGGGTGTGACGCGTTTGCGGGAACGGGTGCGGTGCGGTGGTGGGAACGGCGCGGCGCGCTTGCGTGTGGATACCCCCTGCCCCTATCTTCTTCTCATGCTCGTATGAAGAGCTGTTCAGACGATACGATGTCCGAGTCGAGACGACGGCGGACGTGGGCGACCACGCGAAAGTGGAGGTGACCCGGTGGCGCAGCCGGTGGACGCGGACCTGGTGGACTCGGTGCGATCGCGGTTGCCCGACGGCCCGCACCTGGCCGAGACCGCGGACGTGTTCGCGCTCCTGGGCGACCCCGGCCGACTCACCCTGCTGGTCGCGCTTTTGGAGGGCGAGCTGTGCGTCCGCGACCTGGCCGCCGCCTGCGGGCAGGGCGAATCGGCGGTCTCGCACCAACTGCGGTTGCTGCGCGCACACCAGGTGGTGACGGTGCGCCGGGCGGGCCGGATGGCCTACTACCGCCTCGCGGACGCGCACGTTCGGCTGCTCCTGGACGTGGCGCTCGCG
The DNA here is from genome assembly GCF_040629175.1 of Embleya sp. NPDC005971. Lineage (NCBI taxonomy): Bacteria > Bacillati > Actinomycetota > Actinomycetes > Kitasatosporales > Streptomycetaceae > Embleya > Embleya sp. NPDC005971. The sequence continues at coordinate 69,838 of NZ_JBEXUX010000017.1, forward strand.
CACATCGGTCACGCCCCCGCCACCGATCACACCGGCTGCGCGAACGAGCTCCCCGGAGGGACTTCATGACCACCCGCGACCACGACCACGGCCCGGACGCGGCCGGGTCCTCGGCGCCGACCCGCGAGCCGGATCCGGCCCACGGCAGCCACGGCGGGCACGACCACGGGGGAGCCGGGCACGCCGGGCACTCGCATGGGGTGGCCGCGGACGCGGACCGCCGCTACCTGACCGCCGCGCTCGTGCTGATCGGCGCGTTCATCGTGGTCGAGGTCACCGTCGGCATCCTGGCGAGTTCGCTCGCGTTGATCACCGACGCCGGCCACATGGTCACCGACGCGTTCGCGATCGGGCTCGCGCTGGTGGCGATGCGGCTCGCGGCCCGGCCCGCGCGTGGGCGCTGGACGTACGGGTTCAAGCGGGCGGAGATCCTGTCCGCGCAGATCAACGGCATCACGTTCCTGGTCCTGGCGGTGTGGTTCACCTACGAGGCGGTCCGGCGGCTGATCTCGCCGCCCGACGTCGAGGGCTCGTTGGTGATCGTCACCGCCGCAGTCGGCATCGTGATCAACGTGATCGCGGCCTGGCTGATCTCCCGGGCCAACCGCTCCAGCCTCAACGTCGAGGGCGCCTACCAGCACATCCTCAACGACCTGTGGGCGTTCATCGCCACCCTGATCTCCGGCGTCGTGGTGCTGACCACCGGCTTCGCCCGGGCCGACGCGATCGCCTCGCTGATCGTGGCGGCGCTGATGCTCAAGTCCGGCATCGCGCTGGTCCGCGAGTCGTGGCGGATCTTCCTGGAGGCGGCCCCCAACGGCATCGAACCGGACGCGGTCGGGGCGGACCTGGCCTCGGTCGAGGGCGTCACCGAGGTGCACGACCTGCACATCTGGACCATCACGTCCGGCTTCCCGGCGTTGTCCGCACACGTCCTGGTCGAGCCCGGGGACGACTGCCACCGGGTCCGCGACCGGCTCCAGGAGCGGCTGCGCGAACGGTACGCGATCACCCACACGACGCTTCAGGTCGATCACGCCGACCCGGCGGTGCTGGCGATCGGCACGACACGCGGGCACTGCGAGGACCCGCACGGGACGGTGCACACGCGCTGACGGGGAGCGCCGACCAGACCGAAGGCCCGCGTACCGCTCGGCGGTACGCGGGCCCTCGGCCCATCTGCTCTTCGCTCAGTTCGAGGCGGCGGCGCGGACCGTGCGCAGGCGCTCGGAGCGGAGCTGCTCGTGCCAGTGGTCGCCCAGCGGGGTCAGCGGCACGCCGGTGGCCCAGGTGAGCAGCAGGTCGGCCAGCGCCGGGTTGCGCGACATCACCGGCCCGTGCATGTAGGTACCGATCACCCGACCCGCGTACGCGCCCTCGGTGCCGTCGCCGGTCCCGTTGCCGTTGCCGTGGGTGACCCGGGCCAACGGCTTGGCGCCGGGGCCCACGTGGGTGACGCCCTGGTGGTTCTCGAACCCGGAGAGCACCGGCAGGCCGAGCGCGGGGTCGACCTCGGCCAGCACCTCGCCGACGCAGCGCTTGCCGGGCGCGCCCCGGCCGGAGCGTACGTCCAGCAGGCCCAGACCGGCTTCGGCCTGGTCGAGGTCGTCGATGAACTCGTTGCCGATGATCTGGTAGCCGGCACACACCGCGAGCAGCGCGGCGCCGGCGCCGACCGCGGTGGCCAACCCCGGGTCGCGGCGCAGGCGTTCGGCGGCCAGCCGCTGCGGCCGGTCCTCGCCGCCACCGATCAGGTAGATGTCGCCGGAGGTGGGCACGGGCTGGTCGGAGCGTACGTCCACCCGCTCGACCTCGATGCCGCGCATCAGCGCGCGGCGCTCCACGATCAGCGCGTTGCCCTGGTCGCCGTATGTGCTGAGCAGGTCCGGGTAGATCCAGACCAGGCGCAGCCTGCTCTCACCGATCATGCGTGGGCCGCTTCCTTGATCGTCTTGCGAAGCTGTTGGAACGCCGTGTAGTTGGCGATGACCTCGATCTGGCCGGGCGGCGAGGCCGCGACCGCCTGACCGAGCGTCTCGAAGACCTGGAACTGCAGGCCCGCGACCTCCAGCCGGACGGCCAGGTCGAGTCGGCGCTGGCCCAGGACCATCAGCGGGCGACCGGCGAGCTGGGTGAAGTCGACGTCCCAGATCCACGAGGTGTCCTTGCCGTCCGCGTCGAGCGCGTTGACGGACAGGATCACCGGGGTGGGCGGCGGGTCGATCAGCGAGAACGTCTCGACCCAGCCGGCCGGGTTCTTGGCCAGCAGCAGGCGCAACTTGCGGCCCATGTAGTCGACCACGTCGTAGCGGCCGGCGACGGCGGTGACGTGCTTCATCCGCTCCAGCGCCGCTTCCACGGGCACGCCGAACAACGACGCGACGGCCGCGGCGGTGACCGCGTTGGCGCGGTTGGCCCGGCCCGGCAGTTGCAGGTGCAGCGGCCACACCTGCCCGTCCGGGTCGACCATGCGATCGCCGGCGAGCGACCAGGTGGGCGAGGGACGACGGAAGTCGCACTCCGAGCAGAACCAGTCGTCGCCCGGACGCTGCATCACGCCGCCGCACTGCGGGCAGGACCAGGAGTCCTCCTGCCAGGTCTGCCCGGCGGCCACCCACAAGACGTCCTTGCTGGAGGACGCGGCCCACACGATCAGCGGGTCGTCCGCGTTGGCGACCACGATCGCGTCCCGCCCGCGCAGACCCTCGCGCCACTTCTCGGCGAGCATCCGGGTCTCGGCGGCGCGGTCGAGCTGGTCCCGGGAGAGGTTGAGCAGCGCGATGGCGACGGGGTCGGAGTCGCGGGCGACACCCGCGAGGTACTTCTCGTCGACCTCGATCACGCCGTAGCGGGCCTCGTTGCCCGCGCCCGCGAGAGCGGAGGTGATGCCCGCCGGCATGTTCGCGCCCAGCGCGTTGGACACCACCGGGCCGGCCGCGCGCATCGCTTCGGCGACCAGGCGGGTGGTGGTGGTCTTGCCGTTGGTCCCGGAGATCAGCACCACCTGCAGCCCCACCGACAACTGCGCGAGCAGGTCCGGGGCGAGTCGCAGCGCGAGCTTGCCGCCGATGACCGAACCGCTGCCCTTGCCGGCGCGCCGCGAGATGGCCGCGGTCACCCGACTCGCGGTGATCGCCAATTTGGAACGCGGCGGCAACGCCTCGGAGGAGCGCTGCGGCGCACCCCCCTGGCCGGGAACGCTATTGCCTGACATCGAAGAAGGTTCCTCCAAGCGACGGCCCCGACCGGCGGTGGCCCATGACCGGTTGTACCGGCCGCCACCCTATCGAGATCACACCACCTTCCGTCGCCGGCGGCGGTGCGTATAGGCGTGGACGCGCGGGGTCGGCGTTTCGGTTGCGGCGGTGCCGGTGGGGCGGTGTGTGCCCGGTGCCGCGGCCGGAGCACGGGTGTCCTGCGGCGGGCCCGGGGGCGGGTGTTGGTGCCTTCGGGTTACGGGAGGCGCCAGTCCACCGGTTGGGCGCCTTGACCCACCAGGAGGTCGTTGGTACGGGAGAAGGGGCGGGAGCCGAAGAAGCCGCCGGCGGCCGACATGGGGGAGGGGTGCGCGGACTCGACCACGGCCGCGCCCGGGCCGAGCAGCGGCCGGGCATTGCGGGCGTCGCGACCCCACAGGATCGACACCAGCGGGGTGCCGCGCGCGGCGAGCGCCTTGATCGCCTGCTCGGTGACTTCCTCCCAGCCCTTGCCGCGGTGCGCGGCGGGCCGACCGGGGGCGGTGGTCAGCGCGCGGTTGAGCAGCAATACGCCCTGGTCGGCCCACGGGGTCAGATCACCGTTGGTGGGCATCGGCAGGCCCAGGTCGCGGTTCATCTCGGTGAAGATGTTGATCAGCGAACCGGGCAGCGGACGCACCTCCGGAGCGACCGAAAAGCTCAACCCCACCGCGTGCCCAGGGTTGGGATAGGGATCCTGACCCACGATCAGCACCCGTACGTCCGCGAACGGTTGGGTGAACGCCCGCAACACGTTCGCGCCCGCCGGTACGTACCGCCGCCCGGCGGCGATTTCACCTCGCAGGAACTCGCCCATGGCGGCCACTCGGCCCGCCACCGGTTCCAGGGCCTTCGCCCATCCTGCCTCGACAAGTTCGCCCAACGGCCGCGCCACCATGGGAGTTGAGCATAGGGCAAACGAGTGACACTCCCGCACGGCCGCACCCGCGCCGACCAGGGTACGAGCGTGCGGGGGAGGGGACTTGGTCGCGGCGCCGCGCGTCGGTGCCGCGCCCCCCGACCCACGGTAGCGATCACCCGGCTGCGGTCGAAACGTTTGCGTCGGGCTGCGAAGGCCGGTTGCCTCGGCTACCCGCTCGACGCGCCTGCCCGGCTACTCGATCAGGCCCGTCACCATGTCCCAGGCGTCCTCGGCATCCGAGCCGGCCAGCGACAGGGCCACCGCCGCCTCGCACGCGGCCAACGCGAAGACCGCGCCCACCCACGTGCGTTCCGCGGGGGTCAGCCGGCGCCATTCGAGCGCCCCGCCGGCCCCGTCCACCAGATCCGAGGCCACCACGAGCCAACCCCACTCGGCACTGCCCCGCCCCGCCGCCAACGCGCGCAGCACGCCTGCGCCCAACAACACGTCCCGCGCCCCGAGACCGCGGCCGAGCAACGACGCCTCCCGGGCCGCGGTGGGCCGCAACCACACCCCACCGCGCGGAGCCACCATGGACACCACCCCGGCGGCCACCCGCCCCGCCGCCAATACCGCCGCCATCCGTCCGGCCGACCCGGATATCGCCCCCGAAACCGCCACCACAGCCCCTTATCGAAACCAGCTCGCACCCCCCGGCCCAACGACCGGCGGCCCACACCGTAGCGGTGCCCCACATCGCAGCCCCCGCACCCCCAGGACGCACCCAACCTCCACCCCGGTTTCGACCCCCGACCCCCACCCGCCCCCCCCGAGGCAAGTGAGCGACGAACCAGACAGGTTCAAGCCAACCAGGCACGACCACCACCGCGACACACACGCCACAACCGGCCTCCCCCAACCCGCCGACCCACCCCACCCCCCGGCGCGTCAGCGCCCCCGAGACAGATGAGCCGCGCGATCGACGCGCGCAGCGCGGAGAGCGGCGGAGCCGCAAACTTTTGACTTCGTGGCCCGTAGCGAAGCGAAGGGACACGAAGTCACGAGCGAGGGGCCACTTTTTGGAGGAGCCCGCGACGGAACAAAAAAGTGGTGCCTCGCGAGCCGGCGCCAAAGGCGCCCAAATAGAAGCAACGCCGCATCGCCGAAAGCCGCCCACCCGCCCGCTCCGCCACCCCTACCCCCCCACCACCCCCACCGCCGTCTCCCGGGCCCACCGATAGTCCGGCTTCCCCGCCGGCGTCCGCGGCACCTCCGCGACGGTGACCAACTCCCTCGGGATCTTGTACCCCGCCAACTGCTCCCGCGCGTGCTCGGCCACGTCCTCCGCCGTCAGCGTGTGCCCCGGTCGCAGCGAGACGACCGCCGCCACCCGTTCGCCGAAGCGGGGGTCGGGGACGCCCACCACGACCGCGTCGTACACCGCCGGGTGTGCCTTGAGCACACCCTCGACCTCTTCCGGGAAGACCTTCTCGCCGCCGGTGTTGATGCACACCGAGCCGCGGCCGAGCAGCGTCACGTCGCCGTCGTCCTCGACCCGGGCGAAGTCGCCGGGGATGACCCAGCGCACGCCGTCCGGGTCGACGTGGAAGGTGTCCGCGGTCTTGACCGGGTCCTTGTAGTAGCCGATCGGGATGTATCCGGTCCGGGCGATCCGGCCGCTCTCGCCCACGCCCACCGGGCGCAGGTCCTCGCCGAGCACCGCGGTCCTGGGCTTGAGCGGGAAACGTCCGCCGGGGGTCTGCGAGCTGCCCGCACCGAACTCCGAGGCGCCGAAGCTGTCGGCGATGTACAGGCCGGGGACCAGCCGGGTGAGCTGGGCCTTGACCGACGGGGAGAGCAGCGCGCCGCCGGAGCCGATCACCTTGAGCGTCTGCACCCGGTGACCGCCACCCTCCAACTCGTCCGCGATCGGGCGCGCCATCGCGTCGCCGACCAGCATCATCGTCACGCAGCCCTCACGTTCGACGATGCGCAGGATCTCGGCCGGGTCGTAGCGCAGCCCGGTCCACAGCACCGCGGTGCCCGCGCTGAACAGGGTGATCCAGGTGACCCACTGGCCGTTGCCGTGCATCAGCGGAGTGGTCAACATCTGGACCAGTGGGGCGCCCTCGGCCTTGGCGGCGAGCAGTTCGGGATCGGCGATCGGCTCTCCACCGAAGTTCCCGCCGCCCATCGCCGAGCAGAAGATGTCGTGCGAGCGCCACTCGACACCCTTGGGAAAGCCGGTGGTCCCCCCGGTGTAGACCATGTACCGGTCCTCGGGGGAGCGCTGCCCGAAGTCCCGGGCACCGCTCTCCGCGGCAAGCGCCTTCTCGTAGTCGACGCTCCCGTCGAGCTGCTCGTCGACCTGCCCATCGAACTCGTCCGAGAGCACGAACACGTGCGCGAGCCCGGGCGCCCCGCCCCGCACCGCGGCGACCTTGGGCAGGTACCCACGCTCGACGACCAGCCCGGTCAGGTCCGCGTTGTCGACGATGTAGCGCAGTTCGTCCTCGACGTAGCGGTAGTTGATGTTGATCGGCACCATGCGCGCCTTGAACGCGCCGATCATCGCCTCCAGCCACTCGGCCCGGTTGCGCGAGTAGATGCCGATGTGCGCGCCGGTGGCCAGCCCCGCCGAGACGAACGCGTGGGCGACCCGGTTGGACCGCTCGTCCAACTCGCGGTAGGTCAGTCGGACCTCGCCCGCGACCAGCGCGAGCCGATCCGGACAGGCGTCCACCACGACCTCGAACAGGTCCGCCAGGTTGAATACCCGCTGGGTCATTGTCAGTTCCCTTCCGCGACGATGCCGCGCAGGCCGTCGGCGCCGAAGACCGGCTCCAGGAAGGCCCGGAAGTCCGGACCCCGGCGCAGGTGGTGGCCGCCGTCCACGTTGATGTTCTGGCCGGTGATCCAGGTCGACTCGGGGCCGACCAGGAAGGCGGCGAGCGAGGCGATGTCGTCGGCCTGCCCGACCCGGCCGAGCGGCGTGCAGGCCAGGTAGTCGTCCAGCACCGGGCCGCCCTGGGTGACCGCGTCGACCATCTCGGTGGCGACCAGGCCGGGCAGGATGCTGTTCACCCGGACACCGCTCGCGCCGAGTTCGTCGGCGGCGAGCCGGACCAGGTGGTCGATGCCGGCCTTGCTCACGCCGTACGCGCCGAACCAGCGATGGGTCAGGGTCGAGGCGATCGAGGAGATCGCCACGAACGAGCCGCCGCCGCCCGCCGCCATCAGCCGGGCCGTGTGCTTGAGCACCAGCATGGTGCCGGTCAGGTTCAGCTCGACCGTCTCGCGCCACTTGTCCGTGTCGAGCGAAGTCAGAGGCCCCATCGTGGTGTTGCCACCCGCCGAGGCGACCACCGCGCGCAGCGAACCGAGTTCGGCCGCACTCGCGACCGTCGCGCGGACCTGATCCTCGTCGGTCACGTCGGTCACCGCGGCCGCGATTCGTACCCCGGTCGGCGCGATCTTCTCCAACTCGGCCACCGCGCCGCGCAGTCGGTCCGCACTGCGGCCGGCGATCAGCACATGCGCGCCGTCGGCGGCGAACCGTCGCGCGCAGCCCAATCCGATCCCGCTGCCCCCTCCGGTCACCAGGGCCACCGTGTCCCGCAGCGGCAGGTCGGCACGTGTCACCGGGCATCTCCTTCGAACGTGGTGGGCACGTACGCCGCACCGTCGGCCGGCCACATCGGTGCCGGTACCTCGAACCCGATCGACGCGCCCCAGGTGTTGCGATACGCCACCTCGTGCGCCGACGTCCGGGGCGCCACGCCCCACGTGCCGGTCGGGTAGCCGAACGACACGCAACACGCCATGTGCCAGCCCTCGCCGGGCGGCACCCCGAGCACCTCCAGGACCGCGTCCCGATGCGAGATGCCGAGTACCGCGGTCAGCGCGCTGCCGACCCCCTCGGCGCGCGCGGCCAGCATCGCGCTCCAGACCGCCGGGAAGATCGAGCCGCCGGTGGGATCGTGCCGGGCGAAGCCGAACATGAACAGCGGGACCTGCTCGAAGTTGTCCGCGAGCCACTGCGACGAGCGCCGCACCCGGACGAAGGACCGGCTCTCCGCGCTGTCCGGGTCCGCCTCGGCGGCGGCCACGCGCGGTGCGTACAGGGTCTTCCACAGGCTGTCCATCGCGTCCCGGTACAGCGGACCCAGTCGACCCTTGACGCCCGGGTCGTCCACGAGCAGGAAGCGCCAGCCCTGGGTGTTGCCGCCGCTGGGCGCGCGTACCGCCGCGTCCAGGATGCGGGCCTGCACGTCGTACTGGATCGGATCCGGCGCGACCCGGCGCATCGCGCGTGTGGTGTACAGCGCTTCATGAAGTTCCATCTGCTCCCCTGTCTCGTCCCTGATCCCTGTGCCTGATCCGTGATCCGTGGTACCCGTAGCCCGCAAGGGCGGTGACGCGAAGTCAGACGATCGCGCCCGCGTCCCGCAGACGCTCGATCTCGGTCGTGCCCAGTCCCCACCCGGCCAGCGCGGTGTCGGTGTCGCCGCCCTGCGCGGTGGGCCCCGGGTGCACCGGCCGGGCCGGCTCGGCGGCGGGCGTACGGGAGAAGCGCGGCGCCGGGGCCGGTTCGGGCAGCCCGTCGGCGTGCAGGAAGGTGCCGCGCTCGACGTGGTGCGGGTGCGCCGGGGCCTCGCCGGGGGAGAGCACCGGCGCGAAGCAGGTCTCGGTGCCCTCCAGGAGCGCACACCACGCGTCCCGGGTGCGGCCCGCGAACACCTCGGCGAGCCGGGCCTTCATCGCGGGCCAGTGCGCCCGGTCGTGCTGCTTGGCGAAGTCGGCGAACACCGGGTCCTCGGCCAACCCGAGCCGGTGGATCAGCTCGGCCCAGAACCTCGGCTCGATCGCGCCGACCGCGACGTACCGGGCGTCCTCGGTCTCGTACACGTCGTAGAACGGCGCGCCGCCGTCGAGCATGTTGGTCCCGCGCGGGCCGAGCATCCCGGCGGCGCCCATGGTGAACCAGGTCGCGCCCAGCGTCGCCGCCCCGTCGATCATCGCCGCGTCCACCACCTGGCCCCGGCCCGAGCGGCCCGCCTCCAGCAGCGCCGCGACCAGGCCGAAGGCGAGCAGCAGGCCGCCGCCGCCGAAGTCGCCGATCAGGTTGAGCGGAATGCTCGGCGGTTGGCCGGCCCGGCCGATCGGCTCCAGCATCCCGGCCAACGCGATGTAGTCGATGTCGTGCCCGGCCGCCGACGCGAGCGGCCCGCTCTGGCCCCAGCCGGTCAGCCGGCCGTAGACCAGCCGCGGGTTGCGCTCGGCGACCACGTCGGGACCCAGACCCAGGCGTTCCATCACGCCGGGCCGGAACGGCTCGATCAGCGCGTCGGCGTCGGCGAGCAGGCGCAGCGCCAACTCGACCCCGTCCGGGTGCTTGAGGTCGACCGCGATCGAGTGTTTGCCCCGGTTCATCGGATTGCGCGGCGGCTTGGTGAAGCCCTTGCGGGCCTCGTCCGCGCGATCCACGCGCAGCACCTCGGCGCCCAGGTCGGCGAGCAACATCCCGCAGAACGGGCCCGGCCCGAGGCCGACGAACTCCACCACGCGAATGCCTGCGAGGGGTCCTTTTCTGGCGGTCACGGCGTCTCCGGCGATCGATCGGGCCCCGAAATTACTGAAACACGTTCTCACTTAATCTGACGAGACGTCAGACTAGACTTCCGTCTCATCGGTAGGCAAGATCACCGCGGAACGAGTCGGCGCACCACCTCGGACCCGGCGCTCCCCGCGCCGGACCCCGCGCCGGACCCGCACCCGGCCCGCCGCACCCATCCCGAAGCGCGACCCGACAGGACAGGCTCTCTCGTGGCCGAACCCCGCATCAGCTCGACGATCACCCTCACCAGATCGCTCACCCGGGACCAACAGGCCCGGCGCGAGCGGCTGGTGCGTGCCGCGTGCGACCTCGCCCTGGAGGGTGGCTACGCGGCCGTGACGATGCACGACGTCGCGGACCGCGCGGGGGTGGCCCGGGCCACCGTGTATCGCTACTTCACGTCGAAGAACCACCTGCTGAGCGAGGTGTCCGCGCTGTGGATCGGCGAGCTCGCCGACGAACTCGCGGCTCGCCCGCTGCCCGCGGACCCGGCCGGCCGACTGGCCGCCCTGTTGTGCCGCATCGTCGAGGTCAGCGCGGAGAACCGGCTGCTGACCGAGGCCGTGGTGCAGGCCGCGACCGCACCGGACGCGTCCGCCGGCCAGTCGCAGGAGACCTTCCACCAGAGCATCCACCGGATCACCGGCCTGGCCTTCGGCGACACCGCCGACGGCGAGGACGGCGCCGACCCGGCCCGGCGGCGCGACATCGAGACGGTGCTGGGTCACGTCCTGCTCTCGGGCCTGGTGAGCCTCACCGCGCGGGGCCGCGCGCTCGACGAGGTGCAGGACCTGATGCGTACCGCCGTCCGACTCTTCGTTCCGCTCCCCACATGACCATTTCGGAGGCTTGCCATGACGGCTCCCACGACCCGCGACATCCACCTGCTCGACCGGGACTGGTACGCCGGTGACCCCTTCGCCGACTACGCCTGGCTGCGCGAGCACGCACCCGTCTACTACAGCGAGCGCGCCGGCGTCTGGGGCCTGAGCCGGCACGCCGACCTGGCCTGGGCCGAGCGCAATCCCGAACTGTTCTCCTCGGCCAAGGGCTCGCGCCCGCTCGGCTACCCGCAGCCCTCGATGATCGACTCCGACGACCCGACCCACTACCGTCGTCGCAAGCTGGTCTCCAAGGGCTTCACCCCCCGGCAGATCGCCGCGATGGAGGATCACGTCCGGGACATCGTGACCTCGCTGATCGACGCGATGATCGCGGGCGGTCGCAGCGCCGACCTGGTCCGGCAGTTCTCCGCGCCGCTGCCGATGACGCTGATCGGCGAACTGCTCGGGGTCGGCGCCGAGCACCGCGACCAGCTCCAGCACTGGGCCGACGTGATGGTGATGCTCTCCGACGGCGGCGAACTCAGCCACAAGGCGGGCGAGGCGTTCACCGAGTACGTCGCCTACACCACGCAGGTGATCGAGGACCGCCGCAAGACCCCCTCGGACGACCTGATCGGCATCCTGGTCGGTGCGGAGATCGACGGCGAGAAGTTGAGCTTCGACGAACTCATAGGCGAATCCCTGCTGTTGCTCGTGGGCGGCAACGAGACCACACGCAACGTGATCTCCGGCGGCATCGCCGCGCTCCTGCGCAACCCCGAACAACTCGCCAGGCTGCGCGCGGACCCGACGCTGATCCCCTCGGCCGTCGAGGAATCGCTGCGCTGGGTGTCGCCGGTGGTCAACATGGCCCGGCATACGACACGTGACGTGGAGCTGCACGGCACGGTGATCCCGGCCGACTCGATCGTGATGATGTTGTACGGAGCCGCCAACCGCGACGCCGAGGTGTTCACCGAGCCGGAGCGCTTCGACGCCTTCCGCACGCCCAACCAGCACATCGCGTTCGGCACCGGGCCGCACTTCTGCCTCGGCTCCTCGCTGGCCCGGCTGGAGATCCGGGTCGCCTTCGAGGAACTCCTGCGCCGGCTGCCCGACCTGCGGTTGGCTCCGGACGCCACCCTCGCGCACGGCCCGTCGTCCTTCATCCGCGGCCTGATCGCGCTGCCCGTCGAGTTCTGAGCCGCCCGTCGGCCGTCGGTGCGCCGGCCCGGACCCCACCCGAGGGAAGCGCCTCGGATCCGGTCCGGTCCGGCCGCCCGGGACCCCCCAAATACGGACACCCGCGTATTCTCTGGCCAACTGCCGGACGACGAGGGGGATGTCCTGTGAAACCGCTGGAGCCCGAGGATCCGCGGCAGATCGGCGGCTACCGGGTGCTCCGCGTGCTGGGGGCGGGCGGCATGGGTCGGGTCTACCTCGGGCGCAACCGGGGCGGTCGGGTCGTCGCGATCAAGGTGGTCCGGGCCGAGTGGGCGGACGATCCCGGCTTCCGCGAACGTTTCCGCCGCGAGGTGGACGCCGCGCGGCGGGTCGGCGGCGCCTGGACCGCGCCGGTGCTGGACGCCGACACCGAGGCCCGCACGCCGTGGGTGGTCACCGGATACGTCGCCGGCCCCAGCGTCTACGAGGCGGTGTCCGGGCGCGGGGCGCTGCCCGCGGAGACCGTGCGCACGCTCGGCGCGGGCCTGGCCGAGGCGCTGGTGGCGGTGCACGACGCCGGTCTGGTGCACCGGGACATCAAACCCTCCAACGTGCTGCTGTCCCTGGACGGGCCGCGGGTGATCGACTTCGGCATCTCGCGCGCGATGGACGCGTCGGTGCTCACCCGGACCGGGCACACCGTCGGATCGCCCGGCTTCATGTCGCCCGAGCAGGTCGACGGGCGCGACATCGGGCCGCCCAGCGACGTGTTCTCGCTCGGCTCGGTGCTGGTGTTCGCCGCGACCGGTACGGGACCGTTCGGCGAGGGCAGCGGACAGGCACTGATGTACCGGATCGTCGCGCAGGAGCCGCGCCTGGACGATGTGCCGGTCGCGCTGCGCGAGATCGTCGGCGCGTGCATGGCCAAGCACGCGGCCTCGCGCCCCACTCCCGCCGAGCTGCTCGCCGCACTGGCGCCGGAGGGTACGACCGACCTGGTGGCGGGCAACTGGCTGCCCGCGGACCTGACCACCGCGTTGTCGCGACGCGCGATCGAATTGCTCGAACTCGACGACGACGGCGCGCCGGACGCGGGCTCGTTCGTGTCCGCGGGCACCGGCGCGCCCACGTGGGACGACCGCTCGCGCGCGGCGACGGCGCCGCCCCGGCCGGTGGACGTGCCGCCGGGCCCCGCGACCCCGCCGGGCCCCGCGACCCCGCCGCCCTGGGTCCCCGCGCCCGCCGCCGCACCCTTCGCGGGCGTGGCGGCCGAGACGTACGTGCCGCCGCCGACCCCGGCGCACCGCCCGTGGTGGCGGCGTCGCCCGGTGTACCCGCTCGCCGCCGTGCTGATCGCGGGCGCCGTCACGTTGGGGGTGCTGCGGCCGTGGGAGGGCGACGACGGCGGCTCGGGCGCCGGCGGGCGCAGCTCCGACGAGGGGCGCCGGTCGCCGGTGACCGACACTGACCCGAAGGCGTCCGGCGGACCGAGCAGCAGCAGTTCGAACACCGCCTCGCCCCCGACCGGCTCGACCGCACTGCCGCAGACATACGTGGGCACCTGGTCCGGGTCCGCACGCTCCGACTACAACAGCGCCTCCGAGATCACCATCACGCTGACCGGCGGAAAGGTGGGCGACAAGAAGGTCGGTACCAGCCGGCTCACCGCCACCGGGCAGCTCGGCGAGAAGGCCGACTGCGAGGCCGATCTGGAACTGCTCTCGGTCTCGGCGGACACCGGCCTCCGGTTGACCAGCCACCTGACCCGCAACTCGGGCTGCGTGGACGGCGACGTCGAACTCAAGTTGACGCCGCCCACCATGTCCTACGTCTCGCCGGGCAACGGCCTGCTGACCTCGACATCGCGGGGCACCCTCACCCGCAAGTCCGGATGAGCCCCCCACCGGCCGGGAACCATGGCGCGCGGCCCGTACGTCAAACTGAACACCTGTCGAATGCGGAACGGCCTGTCGGGCCACGAATGCCCGGTCGAGTGGGGAATGGCGAGTTCGGACATGCGGCACAGCCCTGAGGACGCGGACGACGGCCACGACGTGGAGCGACTCGACGAGCGTTTTCGGGAACTCGTGGTGCAGCTCGCCCCACAGGTCCCGCCGCCGCCCGTCGCGGGCATCCACAAGGTGGTCCGCCGCCGACGCCTGCGCAACCGGGTCCTGGTCGGCGCCGCCTCGCTCGTGCTGCTCGCCGGTGGGGCGACCGTGGTGGGACTCGGATCCGGCGACGACGGGCCGCCGCACCGGGAGGCCGCCGCGCCGCCGCCGGCGGCGAGCCCGGTGACCAGTACCACCCCGGCGGCGCTGAGCGACGCGCTCTTCCCGAGTGCGCAGGAGTTTCCGGTGGTGGCCGGGGTGTACGAGAACTGGCATGTCACCGAGACCCGGACCGCGCTGGCCGAGAACCTGGGCCCGTGTGCGACGCAGACCCTCGCCGGGCTCGGCGCGGTGGAAGCACAGGAGCGGGTGTTCAACCACGACGGACAGGGCGGCGGCCTGGTCCGCCTGGTCCGCTACCCGGACGAGCGCACTGCCGCGGTGGCGGCCACCGACGTCACCGGCGGCCTGGCCGGATCCTGTCCGGACAATCAGCCCAATCCGGCCGCGGACGGCCTGCCCCGGATCAAGGCGTTGGACAAAGAGGGCGACGTGTGGCGCACCCAGGGTGTGATCAACGGCAACCTGGACCAGTACGTGGACTACGGCATCGTGCGCAGCGGCCCGGTGGTGGCGGTGGTCCAGGAGACCGTCATCGACCCGCGCGGGGTGCCCCCCACGGACGCGTTCCTCCGATTGGTCGCCGGCCTCCGGGATCGCCTGGGAAAGAACGGATCAGGGCCCTGATGTTCCGAATTCAAGGCTTTCGCCTTCTCCCGTTCACCGGGCATATCCGGGCGGGTCGGGAGTGCTGCAAACGGGTGAGCGACCGGGCAATTCGCCACCTGGCAATTCGCCAGCCGACATCCACGGGTTTCATACGGATGGACGTGACCGGATTTCGCTTGCGACGGAGCTGTGGCGCTAAGCTGTGCGCGCGCCCTCGAAGCCGGTCAACCCGCAGAGGTGACGACCCTGCACGGAATCATCCGGCTGTCGGCTTCCCTATTCTCATCAGCCCTTTTCCGGAGGCAAGCCATGGCGGAGTTCGAGCCGCTGGGACGTTCGTGGCGCAAGAGCAGTGCGAGCGCGGCGACCAACTGTGTCGAGGCCAGGCTGGGTGACGAAGTCCAGGTCAGGGACTCGAAGGCGCCCGTATTGCGACTCGCCTTCGGGGATCGATCGTGGGGAGCGTTCCTCTGTGCCACCGGTCGACTTTCGGATTGACGCACTCCTTGTCGGCGACGGCGGCAGTGATGTCCCGACGACCGATCGGGTTCCGACACGCAAGGCGGCCTGCCTGACGGCAGGCCGCGAGGGATATGGGCACGAGGCCCGGAGCGGGTTGGTATCCGTTATCCGATGAGAGTGAGCAGTCCGGCGGCCCGGAGCGTGTAATAAAGCGCTCCCGCTGTCACCGCGGCCACGGCTACCAGCAGAAAGATCACGCGAAGCATCCTCTCGAAGTCGTCCTGCACGAGTTCACCCCCTTTCTTCGATCAGGCGTCCTTTCTTGCCGACGGTGTGTACCGTGCAGGGGCGGGGGGACGGCGATTGCGCCCTCATCTGTGATTGTGCATGGAGATGTCTGCTTCCGCCAGAGTGAGTCGAGTCCCCTATACGTGGGTCCCATGCAAAAAAGAACGAGTTGCCCCGGTAAGTCATAAAATCTGACCCTCGGAACAACTCGTTCGAAGCCTCGCAGTGGCCGCTGCGAAACCGTGCTGCTCATCGACATCGAGCAACGGATACCCATCTGTCATTATGCGCAGGAACAAGCAATCAGCCAAGTGGCTCTTGGGATGTATTCAACTCGCATCCTGGCTGCGCGCGTGCAGTCAGCCGGCCTGCTGCCACTCTGCCCTCGGCAGATCCGCTACTCGACCGGATCGCCGGGGTGGGGATGATGCGGCGAGCCGGGGGCGAAGCGTTCGAGCGCGGCGTCCAGCAGGGCCGGTGTGTGCTCTCGCGCGGCGAGCTGTTCCAGACCCCAGAAGGTCTCCAGGTAGGACAACGGCGAGACCGTCGGCGGGTCCTCCGGGTTGCCCTCGCGAATGATGATGTCACCGGACGGGTTTTCGATGAACAGGACCGCCTCGTCCGCGACGTCCTGGAACTCCATGAGCTGGTAGGCGATTCGGGCCCGTGAGTACAGGCCGGACGAGAACGGCACCACGCGCACGGTGATGTTGGGCCACTCCGCGTACTCGCGGATGCGGCGCATCTGATGGCGCATCACGGCCGGGCTGCCGACGGTGCGGTGCATCACGCTCTCGTCGACGATGAAGTGCAGCGTGGGCCCGTCCGGGCGGATCAGCCGCTCCTGACGCTCCATCCGCAGCGCGACCGCCTCGTCCAGGGTGGTGTCGTCGGGCGAGGTCACCACCCGGAGCACCTCGTGGGCGTACTCCTCGGTCTGTAACAGGCCGGGAACCAGGAGGGGTTCGAAGTTGCGGATGACCATGGCCGAGGATTCGTAGCCCAGGAACACCTTCGCCTCGGTGGTCAGGATGTTCCGGTACGCGTACCACCAACTGCGTTGCTTGGACGCCCTGGCCATGTCGATGAACTCGGCCACGCGGTCGGGTTCGACCACCTGATAGTGCTGGAGCAGTGCCTTGAGGTCGGTGGTGGAGATGTTGACCTGGCCGGTCTCGATCCGGATCAGCTTGGACAGCGACCAGTCCATCTCCAGTGCGACGTCCCGTTGGATGAACCCGCACCCCTCGCGCGTCTGACGCAGGAGTGCCCGGAGCCTGCGCCCCTGGAACATCGGGTCCCGTGTACCCATCGGCCGCCCCCCAAAGGCTGTCGGCAGCGATCTCGCATCTAGCGAGGGCGCAGAACGGGTGGTGCACAAACGCCACCCGGAGAACAGCATCCCGTCGAATCGGCCGACCCGACAAGCCCCCGCATCGATGTGCGACCGGCGGATCCGACGCCCCGTCAGCCGACGAGGCGCCGGATCCCCACACGCGAAGCCGATCGGTGATCCCGGGGGCGGTCAGCCCTCCAGGGCGTAGGACTCGGCGCCGTCCGGGCCGACCGAGTTGGCGCCCTGCAGGGTCACCCGCTGCATCGAACGGCGCATGCCCGGGGGCACGTCCGTGGGCACCAGGTGCACCGTCGCGCGGTTGTCCCAGAACGCGATGCTGCCCGGCTGCCAGCGGAATCGCACGCTGAACTCCGCGTCGGCGATGTGTGCGTAGAGCATCTCCAGGATGTGCGTGCCCTCCTGCCGGGACAGTTCGAGGATGTGGCTGGTGAAGTTCGGGTTGACGAACAGCACCTTCTCGCCGGTCTCCGGGTGCACCCGCACCACCGGGTGCACCGCGCGCAGCCCCTCCCCGAGGAACTGCTTGGCGAGTTTGCCCGGCAGTTCGCCGCGCTTGATCGGCAGCGTGTTGTGGTGCACCGCGTGCAGGCCGTCGAGCAACTCCTTGAGCGGGTCGGACAACTGCTCGTAGGCCAGCGCCAGGTTGGCCCACTGGGTGTCGCCACCGTAGGGCGGCACGATCACTCCGCGCAGGATGGACGCGGTCGGCGGGTCGGGAATGAAGGTCACGTCGGTGTGCCAGCGGCTCTCCACGAAGCTGCCGCCGCCGCCCATGCCCAACTTCTCGTTGTCGAGCAGCAGGATCTCCGGGTGGTCGGGGAACGCGGCGGGCAACGTCGGGTGCCCGGGCGCGAGTTCGCCGAAGCGCAGGCCGAACGCCTTGTGCTGCTCCTGGGTGAGGTGCTGGTCGCGGAAGAAGACCACCTTCCACTTCAGCCAGATCGCGCGGATCTCGGCGACCGCTTCGTCGGTGAGCGGCCGGGTCAGGTCGGCGCCGAAGATCTCGGCGCCGATGTTCCCGGCCATCGGCCGGACCTCCAGGCCCAGTGCGGCGGCCGAGGCGGGGGTGGGGTCTGCATAGGTGGGCTGGTCGATGGTGCTTGTCATGGCCGAACCTCCGGAACCAAGGGGGTCCCGCGCCGGGCGGGACCTAGCGGGATTGTTCGAGAGCGGCCTCGGTCCGGGCGGAGACCGGGGCCAGGAAGAGGGCGAGGGCGGTGTCGGTCAGACCCGCCAGGAAGACCTCCCGGTCGGTGGGCGTGTGCCGACCGGGATGGTGCAGCGCCATCTCGCGGTCGGCGAGTACGTGCGTGAGGTAGGACGACAGGAACACCCAGCGTTCGTCCCGGACGCGCGCGGGCACCTCGACCGCCAGGTCGAGCAGGCGCTCGCGCACGGTGTGGATCCCGCGCGTCCACTCCTCGCGGGACAGGTCGCGCACCGCGGTGCCCTCCACATAGGCGGCGTGCAGGCAAAAGCGCAGGTACCAACTGGGCTTGCCGGGCTCGCCCAGCGTGTCGGCGAGCGGGTACAGGAACGCCTCGATCAGACCCCGGGCGTCGTGCCCGTGCCCGGCCCGGTCGAGTTCGTCCAGCATCGCCAGGCGCCGAGCGTTCACCGGCTCCATGCGATGCCGAAAGACCGCGTCCACCAGGGTCTCCTTCGACCCGAAGTGGTAGCGCGCCGCGGCGGTGTTGCGCTGCCCGGCCTGGGCACCGATCTCCCGCAACGACACCCCGTTGATGCCGCGCTCGGCGAACAGCCGTTCCGCCGCCTCGATCATCAAAAGGCGTGCGCCGGCACCGCGGTCCGACGCCGAAGCGCCGTGCGTCCCTGTCATGGACGCACGTTAAACCGCGCGGGTTAATAACTCAAGTGGGTTAATCGAACGGGGGTCGGCACCGACACTCCGGGACGGCCGCGGCTACGAATGCATCAGGCAGTACAACTGGTGCCCGGCGTGGTGCAGTTCGCGGGCGAACTTGGTCCAGTCGTGCAACATCCGATACAGCAGATACGCGTCGCGCGGCACCCGACGGTCCGGGAACGTCGACCAGATGAAGGCCGCCGCGCCCAGTTCCTCCTCGGTCGCGTTGCGCAGCACGTCCATCAACATCGGCGGCAACTGCATCACCGCGTGCGCGGGGTGCAGGACGACCAACTCCAGTGGTGGCGTCGCGTCCTGCGGGGTGTCCCCGAGCAGCGACAGCACCATGGCGCTGACCGTCTCCGGTTTCACGAACGACACGTAGGAATTGCTGGGGCGTTCCACCGTGTCGGTCGGATCGATCAGCGGAGGCACCCGCGCCGCGGTCGCGCGATCGGGTGCGCCGAAGTACTCATATGTCACGCCCACGTGTGCACCGCCCGACCGAGGTCGGCTCCGTGACACGTGCGCACACCCGTGGCGCCCGACGCCATCGCTCCCTGCTCGCTTGTCTCGGTCTGATCGGTGATCGAGGGGACTCGTTGAAGATCGTCGCAGGTCATCCGGGCATTCCGTACCGCGGTTGGGTAACAGGTGTGCACCACTCGGAACCGGTCCCGCCCCGGCATGCGTCAGGACTCCCGGCCAGGCGGCCCGCCCGAGAAGGTCCGGCCGAGCGACATGTCGTTCAACGCCTTGACGAATACGCCCGTTCGCACCGAACCGGCGGAACGCGCGGTGATCTTCACCACGTTCGTGCCGACCACCGCGGCGCGCACGTCGGTCAACACCGTGCTCCACGGCACCCCCTGCGCGGTGCTGCCGCCGCCGGTGAACACGACGCGCAGTCGCTCGGCCTCGGCCCGGGCGGCCGGCTCCGACCCGGTCGCCACGCACAACACGTCGGTGCCCGGCGCGCCGGCCTTGCCGGTCACCCCGACCGCGATCCTGGGCCCGTTCGGGGTCTCGCCACCGGCGGCCCGATCGGTGATCACCGCGGCCAACGGCTTGTCCAGGCAGTCCGCCAGCGCGCGCTCGGTCGGGTCGGCGCCGAGCCTGGTGCCGCCGCGGGTGAGGTCGGCGCCCTGCAGCGTCGAGCCGTAGCCGATCTGCCGGTCGGCGATCCGGATCACGTTGAAGTGGTTGTTGCCCAGCGGCAGTTTCTGGGCCAGCGCGTCGTCCAAGCCCAACTCGTTGTCTCCACGCAGCCGTTGTGCCTTCGGCTCGGCGGGATCCGGCTTGGCGCCCAGTGCCTGGAGCTTGCCGAGCACGGTCTTCTTGTCGAAGCCGCCGACGAACACCCCGCCCTGGTACGGCGGTCGGCCGGCCGACCACGCCTCGCGCGCCTTGTTCGGGTCGAACCCCAGGGCCGGTGCCACCTGTTCGCGCAGCCCGCCCAGATCGGGCGAGCCGATCCCGAGCAGCGTGCCGTAGGGCCCGGTGGCGGCGGTGCCGCCGTTGGCCTTGGTGAGCGCGGCCGTGTCGGCGTACTCGAACCAACCCCGGGTGGACGCGTCGTCCCGCACCGCGTCCAGCGCGCCGCGCAGCCCCGTGGTACCGCCGTCGTCCGAGTCCTTGTCGCCGCAGGCAGCCGTCCCGGCCAGCAACAGCAGCGCCGCGAGCACCGGTCCGAGACCGCCGGCTATCCGGTGGTGTCGCCCGGACCGCCCACTCCGACGTGTTCTCGCCGCCACGCGCGCACCCCGATCGTCGTGCTGCACCCCGCCGGACATGCCTCACCCGTGGGCACGGGTCCGGGTGGTCCGATCATACTGCTCCCGGCCCCCGGTTTCGGTTGCCGGATCCCCGGGAACCAACGCGAATCCGTGCACACCCTCCCCGGCGCCCATCCGGTCGGTCCATTCGGGCACCGCGGCGCCCCTCCTTCGGCGCCCGTCGCGCCGCGCCGCCGGGGGCGACGAGGGTGCCCGGTTTGTTTGAGAGCATGGCCGGGTGAGCTCTGTCAACGAGAACCCCGCACCCGCCTCCGCCGCCCTGTTCGCGCGTGCGCGGGCCGTCACCCCCGGCGGGGTCAACTCGCCGGTGCGCGCCTTTCGCGCGGTCGGCGGCACGCCCCGCTTCATGGTCTCGGGCCGAGGTCCGTATCTGACCGACGCGGACGGCCGCGAATACGTGGACCTGGTGTGCTCCTGGGGACCGATGATCCTCGGCCACGCCCACCCCGCGGTGCAGGAGGCCGTGCGCGAGGCGGTCGCGCGCGGCACCTCCTTCGGCACCCCCGGCGCCGGCGAGGTCGAACTCGCCGAGGAGATCGTCTCCCGGATCGCCCCGGTCGAACAGGTCCGCCTGGTCAGCTCCGGCACCGAGGCCACCATGTCCGCGATCCGCCTCGCCCGCGGCTTCACCGGTCGGGCCAAGGTGATCAAGTTCGCCGGGTGTTACCACGGTCACGTGGACGCGCTGCTGGCCGCCGCCGGCTCCGGCCTGGCCACCTTCGCGCTGCCCGACACGCCCGGGGTGACCGGCGCCTCGGCCGCCGACACGATCGTGCTCCCCTACAACGACCTGTCCGCCGTCGAGTCGGCGTTCGCCGTGCACGGCGACGACATCGCGTGCGTGATCACCGAGGCCGCGCCCGGCAACATGGGCGTGGTCACCCCGCGGCCCGGCTTCAACGCCGGGCTCAAGGCACTGTGCGAGCGGCACGGCGCGTTGTTCGTCTCGGACGAGGTGATGACCGGCTTCCGGGTGTCCAAGGCGGGTTGGTTCGGCATCGAGGGTGTCGTGCCCGACCTGCTGACCTTCGGCAAGGTGATGGGCGGCGGCTTCCCGGCGGCGGCCTTCGGCGGACGCTCCGACGTGATGTCCCGGCTGGCCCCGCTGGGCCCGGTCTACCAGGCCGGCACGCTGTCCGGGAACCCGGTCGCCACCGCGGCCGGCGTCACCACGCTGCGGCACTGCACCGACGCGGTGTACAAGCACCTGGACGGGGTCTCGCTCGCGCTGCGCACCGAGGTCTCGGCCGCGCTGGCCAAGGAGGGTGTGGCACACACCGTGTCCACCGCCGGGAACATGTTCTCGATCTTCTTCACCGATCGACCGGTGCACGACTACGACCAGGCACGCACACAGCAGGCGTTCCGCTTCTCCGCGTTCTTCCACGCGATGCTGGACGCCGGCGTGTATCTGCCGCCGAGCGCGTTCGAGGCGTGGTTCCTGTCCGCCGCCCACGACGACGCGGCCGTGAACCGTATCCTCGACGCGCTGCCGGCCGCAGCCCGCGCCGCAGCGAGTGCCCAGGAGAACTGACGATGGCTCAGAAGCCGCAGACCAATCGCGATGTGACGATCGTGCACCTCATGCGCCACGGCGAGGTGCACAACCCGCACGGCATCCTGTACGGCCGCCTGCCCGACTACCACCTGTCGGAGCTGGGCAACAAGATGGCCGAGCGGGTCGCCGACCATCTCGCCGGGCGCGACATCACCCACGTGGTGTCCTCGCCGCTGGAGCGTGCCCAGGAGACGGCCGCGCCGATCGCCGGCCGGCACGGGCTGGAGATCGCCACCGACGAGCGGCTGATCGAGGCGGAGAACATCTTCCAGGGCAAGACCTTCGGGGTCGGCGACGGTTCGCTGCGCAACCCGGGGCACTGGAAGCACCTCACCAACCCGTTCAAGCCCTCGTGGGGTGAGCCGTACATCGAGCAGGTGGTGCGGATGATGGGCGCGCTGGGCGCCGCCCGGGACGCCGCGCGCGGGCACGAGGCGGTCTGCGTGAGCCACCAGTTGCCGATCTGGGTGACCCGCTCCTTCGTCGAGCGGCGGCGGTTGTGGCACGACCCGCGCAACCGGCAGTGCTCGCTCGCGTCGCTGACCACGTTCACCTACGAGGGGGACAAGATCGTCTCCGTCGGCTACAGCGAACCGGCCCGGGACCTGCTCCCGGCCAAGCTCGCCGGCAAGGCGCAGGGCAAGAGCTTCGGGGCCTGACGCAAAACCGCGAATTCGGGGCATGACGCCCCATTTATTTGGGACGAATCGGGATGAATTGAAGCAGTGTCAGCGGCACGACGGACCCCGCGTGGAGCGGTCGTGGAGGCATGCGAAACTTTTCACATGCTCACACGCCGCCTGCCTCGTCGTGCCGCGCTGCTCACCGCCGCGGCCCTGCTCGCACTCTCCGGCTGCGGTGGGATGAGCGCCGGCGGCAAGAGCGGCGGCGACGGCAAGGGCTACGTGGACAGCGACAACAGCGGCATCGCGCGGGCCGCGGTGGGCGCGCGTACCGCCGCCCCGAAGGTCTCCGGCCAGACGCTCGAAGGCAAGGACATCAGCCTCGCCGACTTCAAGGGCAAGGTCGTGGTGCTCAACGTCTGGGGCTCGTGGTGCCCGCCGTGCCGGGCCGAGGCCGCCGACTTCCAGCAGGCACACACCGAGACCGCGGACAAGGGTGTGCAGTTCCTGGGGATCAACACCCGCGACGCCACCCAGGACAACGCGCTCGCGTTCACCAACAGCAAGGGCATCACCTACCCGAGCCTGTGGGACCCGGACGCGCGCGAGATCCTCAAGTTCACCGGCAACCTGAACCCCAAGGCCATCCCCAGCACGCTGATCATCGACCGTGAGGGTCGGATCGCGGCCCGGGTGCTGCGCGCGGTCACCATCGAGGAACTGCGCTCGATGATCGACCCCGTGTTGAACGAGCCGGTGCCGAACGAGAAGGCCTGATCGAGGTGCTGGTCGCAGCCGAAGGAATGAACAACACAGTCTACACCGGGTCGCTGCTCGCGGCCCTGCCGATCGCCCTGCTCGCGGGGCTGATCTCGTTCTTCTCGCCGTGCGTGTTGCCCCTGGTGCCCGGCTACGTCAGCTACGTCACCGGGGTGTCCGGGGCCGACCTCAAGGACGCCCGGCGCGGCCGGCTCTTCCTGGGCACCCTGCTGTTCGTGCTCGGCTTCACCGCCGTGTTCGTCTCCATGGGCGCGGCGTTCGGCTACTTCGGCGAGACGCTGCTGAGGCACCAGGCGATCATCACCAAGGTCTTCGGCGCGATCACCATCGTGCTCGGGCTCTCCTTCATGGGTGTACTGCCGGGCATGCAACGCGAGTTCCGGCTGCACCAGCGACCGGCCGTCGGGCTGGTCGGCGCACCGCTGCTGGGTGTGGTGTTCGGGATCGGCTGGACGCCGTGCATCGGCCCGACCCTGACCGCGGTGCTCAACCTGTCCGTGAGCGAGGCGAGCGCCAACCGCGGCGCCCTGCTCACGGTGGCCTACTGCCTGGGCCTGGGCGTGCCCTTCCTGGTCACCGCGCTCGCGTTCCGCAAGGCACTCGGGGCGTTCGGGTGGGTCAAGAAGCACTACGTCTGGGTGATGCGCCTGGGCGGCGGCATGCTCGTACTGCTCGGCGTACTGATGCTCACCGGTGCGTGGGATCACATCATGCGCGAGCTGCAGTCCTGGGCCGGGCAATACACGATCGGAATCTGATGAGCCAGACCCGCACCGACGACGACCTCGAACGGGACGACGACCTCGCGCGGACCTCGGACGCCGAGGAGCGAGCCGATGCCGGGATGTCCACGGCGCCCGCGCAGGACGACGGCGACGCGGAGATGCGCCAACCGCAGTTGGGCGTGGTCGGCTGGCTGCGCTGGTTGTGGCGGCAACTGACCTCGATGCGAGTCGCGCTGATCCTGCTGTTCCTGCTGTCGGTCGCGGCCACGCCACCGACGCTGATCCCGCAGCGGCCGGTCAGTCCGATCAAGGTCAGCCAGTATTTCCGCGACCATCCCGACCGCGCGAAGATCATGGACAAGTTCCAGCTCTTCGACGTGTTCTCGTCGTGGTGGTTCGCCTCGATCTACATCCTGCTGTTCATTTCGCTCGCGGGCTGCATCGTGCCGCGGTGCTGGGCGCACGCCAAGACACTGCGGGCCAAGCCCCCGTCGGCGCCGCGCAACTTCGCCCGGCTGCCCGCGTACGCGCGCTGGGAGACCTCGGCGGACCCGGACGCGGTGCTGGAGGTGGCACGAGGGGCGCTCAAGAAGCGCCGCTTCCGGCTGAACCCGACCGCCGATTCGATCGCGGCGGAGAAGGGCTACGCCCGGGAGACCGGCAACCTGCTGTTCCACATCGCGCTGTTCGGCATCCTGGTCGCGTTCGCGCTGGGCAGTCTGTACAGCGTCAAGGGCGGCAAGATCGTCGTCGAGGGCGGCAGCTTCGCGAACGTGCTCACCCAGTACGACGACCGCCAGTTCGGTGCGCTCGTGGACGCGGACAACCTGGAGCCGTTCGGGTTCCGGCTCAAGTCCGTCGATCAGACGTTCCAGCCGACCGGCGCCAAGCGCGGCGAGCCGAGGTCGTTCACCGCGCACATCGAGTCCTGGTACGGCCACGAGGGCAAGGACAAGTCGGGGACGATCAAGGTCAACCACCCACTGCAGGTGGGTGACACCAAGGTCTTCATGATCGCCACCGGCTACGCGCCGGAGGTGACCGTACGCGACGCCAAGGGCAAGATCGCCTACAAGGGCCCGACCATCTTCCTGCCCCAGGACGGCAATCGGACCTCGACCGGCGTGATCAAGGTCCCCGACGTGAGCATCGGACTCAAGCAGTTGGGCTTCGACGCGCAGTTCCTGCCGAGCGCGCCGATGGACCCGGACGGCAACCTGCTGGTGGACCCCAGGCGCGGTCCGATCTCGGTGTTCCCCTCGCTGCTCAACCCGCGGTTGATGATCAGCGGCTACGAGGGCGACCTGGGCATGGACTCGGGCATCCCGCAGAACATCTACGCCCTCAAGGCCGACAAGATGGCCAAGTTCATGGACGGCACGGACGTGTGGCGCAAGGCCCTCAAGGTCGGCGACACCGTGCAACTGCCCAACGGCGCCGGCAGCATCACCTTCGACGGCGTCAAGACCTGGGCCAACTTCCAGGTCGCCAGCGAGCCGGGCAAGGGGCTCGCGCTGTTCAGCGTGGTGGCCGCCATCCTCGGGCTCGTGTTGTCACTGTTCGTCCGCCGCCGCCGGATGTGGGTGCGTGCGGTGGAGGGCCCCGACGGCCACACGGTCGTCGAGGTCGGCGGGCTCGCCCGCACCGAGGGCGGGGGCCTCGGCGAAGAGGTACAGGAGTTCGTGGACGCGTTGCGCGAGGCCGCGCCGGCGAACTCATCCGGCACCAAGGTCAAGGAGTGAGCGTGGGCGTCAACGAGAACCTCGCCCAATTCAGCAATGTGCTGATGTATTCGGCGATCGCCGTCTACCTGATGGCGTTCTTCGCCTATTGCATGGAATGGACGTTCGGCAGCAGCGGAGCGGTGGCCAAACGCTCGGCCGACCTGTCGGTCGAGGTGCTGGAGCCGGCCGCCGTGGGCGCGGCCGGCGGGGTCGCACTGGCCGAGCGGCCGGTGGTGGTGCTGCGCGAGGGCGGGCACGACGGCGCCGGTGCGGACGACCAGGGCGATGTGTCGGGCGGCAGCGAACGCGCCGACCGGATCGGCCGGGTCGCGGTCTCGCTGACCGTGCTGGCCTTCCTGCTGCAGGCCGGCTCCGTGCTCACGCGCGGCATCTCGGTCGAGCGGGCGCCGTGGGGCAACATGTACGAGTTCTCCACCTCGGTGTCGCTGGTGGTGGTCGCGGCCTTCCTGGTGCTGCTGTGGAAGTATCCGGTGCGCTGGCTGGGCCTGTTCGTCACGCTGCCGGTGCTCACCACGCTCGGCGTGGCGGTCACGCTGCTCTACACCGACTCCGAACAACTGGTCCCGGCGCTCGACTCGTACTGGTTGTGGATCCACGTCGCGTCCGCGATCGTCTCGTTCGGTGCCTTCCACATCGGCGCGCTCGCCTCGATCCTGTTCCTGTTCCGGCAGGGCTACGAGCGCCGGCAGGCCGACCCGGCCGGGGCCAAGCCGGGCCGCTTCGACGACAAGCTGGCTCGGCTGCCGAGTTCGGCCTCGTTGGACAAGACCGCCTACCGGGTCAACGCGATCATCTTCCCGCTGTGGACCTTCGCCATCGTGTGCGGCGCGATCTGGGCGGAGAACGCGTGGGGTCGCTACTGGGGTTGGGACCCCAAGGAGGTCTGGTCCTTCATCACCTGGGTGGCGTACGCGGCCTACCTGCACGCCCGCGCCACGGCGGGTTGGAAGGGCACGAAGGCGGCGGCGGTGTCGCTGGTCGCGTTCTCCTGCTTCCTGTTCAACTACTACGGCGTCAACATCTTCGTGAACGGCCTGCACTCGTACGCGGGCGTCTGAGCCGCGGTCGCCTCGAACGGTCTGCCCCGTCGCCCCCTTGCCGGGGCGGCGGGGCAGCGCCGTTTCGAGGCGAACTCGGCTGCTGCCGGGGCTCGTCAGGGGTAGAGGTTGCGGCCCTCGCTGATGTCTCGGTGGTAGTCCCGATCCAGGATCATTTCCCATTCGAACTCGTGGATGGCATTGTCGTCGCCCTTGAACTCGACGGGCCCCATGCTCATCGCGAAGCGCCCGTCGGCGTAGAGCATCGGGCGTTCCTCGCCCTGCTCGGAGTAGCGCTCGACGTGCCGGACCGTCGGACCCTGCGGTGTGGTGAAGTCGATCAGCGTGATTGCGACCCAGTAACCGCCGGCGTTGTCGTCGAGGAGCGGCACGGTCACGACCGAGCCTCGGCCGTCGTCGACGACGGCCTTGGCACCGTAGGACTTGAAGCTTCCGCTGCCGTTGGTGATCGCGCTGTAGGCGCAGATCAGCACGTGGCCCTGGAGGTCGGGGCGGGTGATCCGGATCACCTCGCGACCCGGGCTGCGGGCGTCGCCGTCCAGGTGGATGTACGGCTCGGCGGTCGTCGAGCCGAAGTCGCGGTAGTAGACCGCGCCCCTGGTCGGTATTCGTTCGTAGCTCGGCGGCACCGCCTCGACGCGTGGCACGAACAGTGCGTACAGGTCGAGGTCCGCCTCGTCGAATTCGTTGTACCCGGCGCCCCCGTTCCATTCGAGTGCCGCCGTGATCACCAGGTCGGGGTCGCCGTCCCAGGGCAGGGACACGCTCTGATTCTTGGTCAGCTTGATGGCGCCGAGCGACGGCTTGGTCATGTTCGGCGGGGTGGCGACGTTCGGGGCGGGGGCGTGCGGGGTCGCCAGCGGATACGACGTGGTGGGTACGGATGTGGTGATCGGTGCGGGTGCGGGTGCGGGTGCGGCTGCGGGTGCCGGGGTGGGGGTCGGCTGCGTGGGGGCGCTCGGGCGGCGACGCAGCCGGGACAGGGCCCGTGATATCGGGGAGGCGGGTGGGGTGGCGGGTGCCGGGGCGGGGGGTGGTGCGATGGCCGGCGGTGGGGTGAACCCGACGGGGGCCGGTGTGGGCGCCGGTGTTGCGAAGCCGGTGGCGTACTCCGGAGCGGTTGCGGCGGCCGGGGGTGTGGCGAACTCGGGCCCCGGGGTGTGCTGTTGTGGTTGTGCGGCGGGTGGGGCGAAGGCGACGGGTGCCGGCTGGGCGGCGGGGGCGGCGAAGCCTGGGGGTACTTCCGTCGCGTCGGGCATCGCGAAGCCCACCGCCAGGTCGCCGGCCGTCGGCGTGTCGTCCGGCTCCTCGGCGACCTCGATTCCGAAGTCCGTGGCGATGCCCGCGAGACCGCTCGCGTAGCCCTGCCCGACCGCGCGCACCTTCCACGCGTCCGCGCGCCGGTACACCTCGACCAGGACGGCCGCGGTCTGGCCCCGGTTCAGGTCGTCGGGCCGGTAGAGCGTCCCGCCCACGACCGCCTGCAGGCCGTGGACGTCCGCGAGGGTGTCCGCGCCCGTTTCCCCGTCGGCCGCGACCACCACGACCAGGCTCGCCACGTCGGCGGCGACCGCGCTCGTGACCACGGTCAACCGCCCGCCGTCGGCGAGTCGGACCGCACCGTCGGGGCTCGCGGGGTTGTTCCAGAACACGAAGTCCGCGTCACCGCGCACCAGATGATCGGCAGTCAGGAGCAACGCCGAGACGTCGACACCCGCACGCCCCTCCCACGACACGACGACCTCGACTACCTCGTCGCCGAGCGGCGCGTTCGCGCCCGTCGTCAACACGACATGCGTCATCGATGACCAACCCCCCAGAGTCGACACGGTCCCCCGCCGAGACCTTATGCGGCGATCCGCCCTGTGGCTTCGGCCGGCGCGGATCGGTACCGGATCGTGGGCATTCTCAAGGCGACGAAGGGTCCCTGAAGTGCGGGAAGTCCGCCGGCCGGAGCTGTGGGAGCCGGCCCGGTCCGACCGTCCGCACGGGCCCCGGCTCTCCGCACCTGGGCCCGCGCGGAGGCCGCTCACCCGGTGGCCTCGTGCGCGGCCCGGGTCAGAATCGCGGCGACTTCGGCCACCGCGGGGCGAGCGGCGGCGAGGGTGTCCGCGTCCGTGACCATTCGTTCGAGCTCGCGCAGTCGCCGAGCCCGGGCAGGCACCCGCCGCAACGCGACGAACACCGCCCAGCGATGCAGGAAGGCCCGTATCGGAGCCGTGCTGTCGGCCCGCACGGCCGCTCGCCAGGTGGCCCGGAAATCCTCCTCGAACCGACCCGCCGCCGCCGGGTCGAGCGCAACCACCGCCGCCCGCAACGCCTGCTCGCACACCGGCGGAACGGGGAACAACGACTCGTCGGCCGAGGACTCAGGGCCGGGATGGGGGTCGGTCCTCACGATTGCCTTTGCCTTCCCCGGATCGGGCGGCCGACGGACGGTCGGCGGCTCAGTGATCACACCCCCAATGGATGGGGCGGAGGGTGGTGCCGACGGCGGCTTCGGTGATGTGGTGCATGTTCTCCAGGCCGCGCAGGTTGAACAGGTGTTCCGCGCTGAGCAGTCGGGCGTGTTCGGGTGTGGTGTCGCCGACGATGAACCACGATGTCGGGCCTTCCTTCGGAGTCAGCCACCCGCACTCGTGGTGCGGCCACTCGACGCCGAGTGCCCGGACGATGGCCAGGCCGCGGCCGTGTTCGAGCAGGCGGTGCGGTGGACGATCGAGGCCGACCTCGCGGAATTCCACGCACAGGACGGGGTGGCCATCGGCGAGCGCACCCGTGATGTCGAGTACGTACGAGGTGATCGCGGCGGGTGTCTCGCGAAGCGCCTCGACCACCAACTCGGTGACCATCAGCCCGACATAGGTCCGCCGATCCCCGCCGATCCCGATCCCGTCGCACACCTCCCACACGAGGTGCCGCGCGGTCCGCGCCGACTGCGCGATTGCGGGCAACGATCGCGACACGGTGACGGGGGATTTCACGACTACGGGCACCGTCGACGTCTGGGCCTCTCCGAACGATGGCGAGAGCGCTTCGCATATGGCCCTCGCCCGAGCAGACACCGGGGCGAACTCTGCGCTTGGGGCTGCTTCTTCTTCGGCGGTAGACGCCTGGTTGAGCGCATAAATCAGACCCATGGTCAGGAACTCGGCCTGAGCCTTGGTGAGCGTCAACACAGGGGTATCGGAGCCGCTGAGGTCTCCGTCTTCTTCGTGGACGATGAGGGGGACCGTGATCGTGCCGGTCTCATGGTGTCGGCGGGCCAAGAGTACGTCTGGTTTGAGGGCGAATCGGATGACATCGGTCATGTGTGTCACCTCAACCTTGGAGTCGGTGCGGTGATGGCGAGCCTGAGAGCGCCGGCGAGATGCTTCAGAAGCGTCATCGCTCGGGCCTCGGACAGTTCTTCGAGACGTGGGCAGTGCATGGACCCGAACGCAAGAACGAGGCCATATTCGGACGGGCGGCTGACGAATACGCGCAAACCTTCGGTTCGAGCGGACGACGGTTGGACCATCAAGGCGCCTCCCGATTCGACCATCACCGAAACGACCAGGACGGCTACCCTTCGTGCCTGAATGCTCACGTTACTCCTGCACGCGTGCACCTTCAACCGTTACAGATGCACGCGTGCACCATTCACATGGTGGCGATACGTTACGACGACGCGGCAGACTGTTGCCGAAAATTGGGGGTGCCATGCCGGCCAGACCGACGATCCGAGCGCGACAACTGGGCTCTGAACTGCGACGACTCCGCGAAGCTGCGAACAAGTCGACTGATGAGGCTGCGGCTCACCTTGAGTGCTCGCGGCCGAAGATCTCGCGGATAGAGACCGGATCCGTCGCCGCACGACCGATCGATGTCCGAGCGCTACTCGATATGTACGCGGTGCACGACGCTGCAACTCGCGATGCTCTGCTCGAATTGGCGCGCCAGAGCGGTCGACGTGGATGGTGGCGCGACTACGGTGACACTCTGCCGAAGCCGTACGAGGATTTTGTGGGGCTCGAAGCCGAGGCGTCCTACATCCGCACCTGGCAGACGAGTTTGATCCCCGGCTTGCTCCAGACGGTCGACTACGCCCGAGCAATCACGGCTGCGAACCCGGCCTCCACCACCCCGGAGACGGTCGAGCAACTCGTCAAAGTCCGCATGGAGCGGCAGAACGCCGTCATGAACCGGCCCGATCCACCTCGGTTCTGGGCGGTGATCTGGGAGCCGGCGCTCCGGGTTCCTGTTGGTGGTCGTGACGTGATGCGTGCCCAACTCGCGCACCTCTCCGAACTCGTCGCACGGCCGACCACCACTGTCCAGGTCCTGAAGACGAAGAAGGGCGAAATCGCCTGTGTGGCAAGGCCATTCGTCGTCTTCGCGTTCCCACCGCCCGCCCCCGATGTGGTGTTCCTTGAGAACCTGACATCGTCGAACTACCTGGAGGGCGAGAACGAGGTTGCGGACCACATCCTGACCTTCGACTACCTCCGGTCATCAGCGGAGAGCCCTGCTGATTCCCTGACCTTGATCAACCAGGTCATCGCCGAGCTTTAGGAGCGAATCGAATGCAGCCCGACATCGCCGGCCCTTTCCGCAAGTCCTCGCGCAGCGGCCCCACCAACGACTGTGTCGAAATAGCGCCCACAGCAAACAATGGGATGGCGATCCGCGACAGCAAGGACCGTGCCGCCGGCATCATTCGCGCAGGCCGGGGGCCCTGGTCGGCCCTGATCGCCGACCTGAAGCGCACCTGATCACCCGAAGGAAGCCGCCCCACCCGAAGGCGAGGCGGCTTCCGGTGCGGCCACGTACTGGTCGACGGTCTCAGGTAGGGCGGTATGTCGGCGCGGCAGCCACCGAACCTCTTCGCCGGCCGCGAGGTTCGCCGCCGGGGTCGCCTCGTGCTCGTATCGGATGTAGTCCCCGATCGGCTCGGACACGATCCGGGCCCTGCGCACTTGCGCCCCATGCGCCATGGCCGAGCCCACCAGGGCATGCCACGCCCGATCAGCCGGGCCGCGATCGTACGCAACCCCCGCCGGCCAGGCCACGAACGCCGGGGACGTACCGGCATAGTCGTCCCGTATCTCCAGGTGCCAGGCCCGCTTTCGAACCGAGCTCAACAACTCGTCGAGCGTCGGAGTCGTCACCGGTGCCGTCCACCTCCGGGAAGAACCGCAATATGGGAAGCGGGAGTTCGGATCGCGTCCGCCCCGACGCGAAGGAACACCTTCACCGAGTGTGCGAGGCCGGCCGCCCGACCCGCCACCTGGTTGCGCGAAGTTGCGCGCCCGCGCGATCGGAGCAACCGGCCTCGACTCCACCGGCTCCCGCCGTCGCGCAAGCCCGCACCCGAGCCCGAAGACCGGCCTACGGCCGCAGCCCCCGCACGCCCAGATCCAGCAGTGCGCAGACGAACAGGGCGATGCCGATGAAGCCGTTGGTGGTGAAGAAGGCCCGGTTCAGCTTGGACAGGTCGTCCGGCTTGAGCAGGGAGTGTTCGTAGACGAACGCCGCGCCGACGATGAGCAGGCCCAGCCACCAGAAGAAGCCCGCGCCGGTGAGGGCGCCGAACCAGATGAACAGCAGCGTGGTCACCACATGGGTGATCTTCGAGGCGTTCAGCGCGGCGGCGATGCCCCACTTGGCCGGCACGCTCTTGACGCCGTGCGCGCGGTCGGCCGCGACGTCCTGGCAGCCGAAGATCAGGTCGAAGCCGCCGATCCAGGTGCCCACCGCCAGGCCCAGTACGACCGCCTGCCACGACCACGAACCGGTGATCGCCAACCACGCGCCGATCGGGCCGATCGCCTGCGCGACCCCCAGGATCGCGTGCGGGACGTTGGTGAAGCGCTTGCCGTACGGATAGATCACCATCGGGATCACCGCGACCGGCGCGAGCGCCAGGCACAGCGGGTTGAGCAGCGCGGCGGCGACCAGGTAGAGGAACAGCGCGACCAGCGCGCCGACCCACGCGGTCCGCACCGACACCGCGCCGGTGACCAACTCCCGGGTCGCGGTTCGCGGATTGCGCGCGTCGATCTCGCGGTCGATGATCCGGTTGCAGGCCATCGCGAAGGTACGCAGGCCGACCATCGCCACGGTGACCAGGAACAGCTCCCGGTAGTGCAGTCGTTCGTTCGTCTCGTACATCGCGGTGAAGGCCGCGATGTAGGCGAACGGCAACGCGAACACCGAATGCTCGATCAGTACCAGGCGCAGGAACGCCTTGACCCGGCCCACCTCCGAGGGTGCTCCGGGGGCGGGTAGCGCGGCGGACGTCACAGTCCGTATTCCTTCCAACGACGAGTCACCTTGGCGGCGGTCTCGGGATCCGACACGACCATCTCCGGCCAACCGCCGTCGCGCGTGTAGCCCTCCTCGGGCAGCTTGCGGGTCGCGTCGATGCCCGCCTTGCCGCCCCAGAACTGCTGGTACGACGCGTGATCGAGGTGATCCACGGGCCCCTCGGTCAGCAGCAGGTCGCGGGCGTAGTCGGTGTTGCCGAACGCCCTCCACGCGACCTCGTGGTAGTCGTGCACGTCGCAGTCGGCGTCCACCACCACGATCAGCTTGGTCAACGACATCATGTGCGCGCCCCAGATCGCGCTCATCACCTTCTGCGCGTGCTTGGGGTACTTCTTGTCGATCGAGACGATCGCGCAGTTGTGGAAGCCGCCCGCCTCGGGCAGGTCGTAGTCCACGATGTCGGGCACGATGATC
The DNA here is from genome assembly GCF_040629175.1 of Embleya sp. NPDC005971. Taxonomy (NCBI): domain Bacteria; kingdom Bacillati; phylum Actinomycetota; class Actinomycetes; order Kitasatosporales; family Streptomycetaceae; genus Embleya; species Embleya sp. NPDC005971. The sequence goes on from NZ_JBEXUX010000017.1 coordinate 103,363, forward strand.
TTGAGCAGCGGCAGGAAGAAACGCTCGGTCGCCTTGCCCAGCGGGCCGTCCTCGGTCGGCGGCCGGCCGACCACGATCGACTGGAGCAGCGGCTTCTCGCGCATCGTCACGCAGTCGATGGTCAGCGCCGGGAACGGCTCCTGCGGCGTGTAGAAGCCGGTGTGGTCGCCGAACGGGCCCTCGGGCAACATCTCGCCCGGGGTCAACCAGCCTTCGAGTACCACCTCGGCCTCGGCCGGGACCTGGAGCGGCACGCTCACGCAGTCGACCATCTCGATCCGCCGACCTCCGATGAAGCCGGCGAAGAGGTATTCGTCGATGTCCCCGGGCAGCGGCGCGGTGGACGCGTACGTCACCGCCGGCGGGCAACCGAACGCGATCGCCACCGGCAGCCGCTCACCGCGCTTGGCGGCCACCTGGTAGTGGTTGCGGCTGTCCTTGTGGATCTGCCAATGCATGCCGATGGTGCGCTTGTCGTGCCGCTGGAGCCGATACAGACCCAGGTTGCGCACCCCCGAGTCGGGGTCCTTGGTGTGGGTCAGGCCCAGGTTGTAGAACGAGCCGCCGTCCTCGGGCCAGGTGAACAGCGCCGGGATGGTGTCCAGGTCGACGTCGTCGCCCTTGAGGACCACCTGCTGACAGGGCGCGTCCTTGATCTTCTTCGGCGGGATGTGCGCGACCGAACCGAGCTTGCCGAACGCCTCGCGGATCCCGGTGAAGCCCTGCGGCAGTTCCGGCTTGAGCAGGCCGCCGATCTTGTCCGACAACTCGTCGTAGCTGCTCAGCCCGAGCGCCATCAGCATGCGCTCGTCGGTGCCGTAGACGTTCATCGCCAGCGGCATCGAGCTGCCCTTGACGTTTTCGAACAACAGCGCCGGGCCTTTGGCCTTGTTCACCCGATCGGTGATCTCGCCGACCTCCAGATGCGGGTCGACCTCGGCGCGTACGCGCTTGAGTTCACCACGCTTCTCCAGTGCCTTCAGGAAAGCGCGCAAGGTCCCGTATGCCATGCGTGCCAGTATCCGATACGGACTCGCCGCGGCCGCACGCGCACCCGGCCGGTCGGGCTACCTTGGTCCCCCCGTGCCGAGCAGGGACGCGCACGGACGAGCAGGAGGGGTACATGCTCACGGTCGCTTCGGAATTGCGTTCGGTGGTCGTTCACGCCGTGGGGGCGGTGTGTGTACGAAATTGCGAGGTGGACCTGCCGGCGGGCCCACCGGGTCCGGTCCGGGTCCGGGTCACCGGCTTCCCGCTCACCGCGTACGGCGATTGGCTGCGCGCGCGGGTGGTCGGCGGCGGCGCGGGTGTCCGGGTCACCGACATCCGGCCCGTGGTCGACGTCGAGGTGGTCGAGGAGCGGGACCTGCCGGGCGTACTGCTGGACCTGGAGGCGGCCGAGTCGCGGGTTCGGGCGTTGCGCGCGCAGAGCGAGCGACTGGCCGGCGAACTGGCCGAGATCGCCGGGCTGGAGGCCGTACCGCCCTCCGTGCGACGGGGTGATCCGCCGCGCCCCGCACCGGTGACCGCGCTGCTGGAGCTGGCCGCGTTCGCCGACGAGCGGGCCCAGGCGCTGTACGAGCGCATCGGCGCGTGCGACGAGCGGTTGCGCGAGGCGATCCGCGACACCGAGGTCTACCGGGCCCGGCTGAACGCCGCGTCCGGGGCGCAGCGCACCGAGCGGGCCCAGGTGTTCGGCACCGCCGTGGTCACCCTGGAGCACACCGGCGAGGCGGGCGCGGTCGAGCTGGCCGTGGAGTACCACGTGCCCGGCGCGCGCTGGGCGCCGATGTACCAGTTGCGGCTGGACGCGGCGATGACCGGCGGCACGCTGGTCATGCGGGCCTGTGTCGCGCAGCGCACCGGCGAGGACTGGACCGGTGTGCGCCTCGGCCTGTCCACCGCCGACCTGGCCCGCAGCACCGCCCTGCCCGAGCTCAAGTCGCTGCGCCTGGGCCGCCGGCAGACCGCGCCCGCGCACGCCGGCTGGCGCGAGCCACCGACCGGCCTGGCCGAACTGTTCGCGGGCTACGACGCGAGCCGGGCGCGGCGCCCGCAGCCGGCCGCGGCCAAGGAGTCGTCCGAGGTACGGCGGACGAGCGCCGCCGGCGGCGCGTTCGCGGCGGAGGAGGTCGCCGATTTCGACCTGAGCCTGCCGGCGGCCCCGATGCCGGTGACCTCCCCGGCCCCGCCGATGGCGGGCGGCTACGGTGCCCCGCCGCCGCCCCCGCGCCCCGCCCCCGCGGCCCGGCGCGCCCGCCGGATCGGGGCCGCCGCGCCGGCCGCACCGGCCGCGCCCGGCGGTGCGTTCGAACTCGCCCGCTTCGACGTGGGGGCCGACGAGGACCCGATCGCGCAGAGCGCACCCGCGCCGGTGGAGCAATACGAGCCGGGCAGCGACCTGCTGGACTACGCGGCCCTGGAACTGCGCGACGCCGACGACGCGGCGACCCGGGGCCGGTTGCGCCCCGCGCCGTACGCGCCCGGCGGGACCGCGCTGGAGTACCGCCGGCGCGCCGACACGGTGACCCGACTGGCGCTGCCCGAGCACGCACACGCGCCCCGCGACGCGGCCGGGTCCTTCGACTACCGCTTCGACACCGCGGCGCCGGCCGAGGTGGCCGCCGACGGGGTGTGGCACACCATCCCGGTGTGCGAGATCGAGGTCGGTCTCGACCCCGAGTTCGTCTGCGTGCCGGCGCTGGACGACGCGGTGTTCGGCACCGTCGTACTGGCCAACGCGTCGGCACACGCGCTGCTCGCTGGCCCGGCGGACGTCTCGGTGGCCGGCGAGTTCCTGATGACCGTGCCGCTGCCGACGCTCGCGCCGGGTGCGCGCGAACGGGTCGGCGTGGGCGTGGTGGAGAGCGTGCAGGTCTCGCGCAACGCGCACATGCGCGAGTCGACGGCGGGTCTGCGCGGCGGTACGGCCGTGCTCGACCACCGGATCGAGATCGAGGCGGTCAACCACCTCGGCCGGTCGATCCGGCTGGACATCCTGGAGCGGGTGCCGGTCACCGACGACAAGGACGTCAGGATCGAGGAGCACGCCGGCGCGCCGCGCTGGGTGGAGGACACCGAGTTGCGCGACGGGCGACACGTCCCGGGCGCGCGGGTGTGGCATGTCGAGCTCGCCGCCGGCGAGCGGAAGAACCTGACCGGTGGCTACGAGATCCGGATCCCGGCAGCGAAGGCCGTGGTCGGCGGCAACAGGAGGGTCTGACGGTGACTCAGCCGACTCTGCAACAGGGCACCCCGGCCGAACGCAAGCCGGAGGCGCTGCCGATCACGGCGGTGACCTGCCTGGAGGACCGGGCCCAGGTGACCCGGTCCGGCCGGATCGAGGTGGCCGAGGGCGTCCAGCGGGTGCTGGTCGGCCCGGTGACCCCGCTCGCGGTGGACCGGTCGCTGCGCGTGGAGGTGGTCGCCGACGACGGCACCGCGACCGCGATCGACGCGCGGGTGATCCGCGAATACACCCCTCGCCCGGCCACCGGCCCCGGTCCGGACGCCTCCGAGCTGCGCCGACTCGTGCACGACCTGGAAGAGCGCGGCGTCGCGCTGTCCCGACACTCGAACCGGCTGCACACCCGGCTCACGCTGATCGCCCAGGCGCGGACCGAACTGCGCCGCGACATCGCCGAGCAGACCGGCTTCGGCACGGCCGAACCGGAGCGCTGGGCCGCCGAGCTGGACCGGCTCTCGGCCGAGACCGAGGAGCGGCACGCCGAGCTGCACGTCCTGGCCGACGAGCAGTCCTCGGTGGAGCGCCGGCTGCGCGATGCGCGGGCGGCGCTGAGCGTGGCCGAGCAGGAGCCGAGGGAGCTGACCGCGACCGTCGAGGTGGTGATCGAGGCCGAGCGGGCCGGTTCGGCCGAGCTGCGGGTGGTGCACCTGGTGCCGTGCGCGCTGTGGCGGCCCGCCTATCGGGCCACGCTCGCGCCGGATCGCCGCTCGATCGAGGTGGAATGCGACGCGGTGGTGTGGCAGCGCACCGGCGAGGACTGGGCCGGCGTCGCACTGTCCCTGTCCACGGCGCGACCCACCCTGGCCGCCCGCCCGCCGAGCCTGGTCGAGGACCGGCTCACCCTGCGCGAGCGCACCCAGGTGGAGAAGAAGCAGGTCGAGGTGGATCTGCGCGAGGAGGAGATCGCCGCGGTCGGTCGGGTCGCGGGCGGTACGGCCGAGTTGCCCGGGGTCGACGACGGCGGCGAGGTTCGGGTGTTGGCCGCGCCGACGCCGGTGGAGGTGCCCTCGGACGGGCACCCACATCGGATCCGGCTGACCACGTTCACCACGACGTGCGAGCCCGAGGCGGCCTGCTCGCCCGAGTTGTCGCACTTCGTGAGCCAGGTGGTGCGCTTCGCGAACGACGCCGGTCACGCGCTGCTCGCGGGCCCGGTGGAGTTGGTCCGCGGCAGCGGGTACACCGGGCGCGGGCAGCTCGACTTCGCCGCGCCGGGCGAGGAGGTCCGGTTGCCGTTCGGCAGCGAGGACGACTTCCGGGTGGTGCGCGAGGTCACCGAGTCGCGCAACACGGCCTCGCTCACCGGACGCACGGTGGTCACCCGTACGGTGACCGTCTTCCTCTCGCACGTCGGCGCGCCGGACGCGGAGCCGCCCGGGGCGGTCGTGTTGCGCGAGCGGGTCCCGGTGTCCGAGGTGTCGGCGGTCGAGGTCAAGGTGCGCGGCGACCTGTCGGAGCCGGCGCCGGACGCGGTCGACGAGCAGGGAATCGTGCGCTACGACGTGCGTTTGGCGGCGGGCGAACGGCGTCGGATCACCCTCGTGTACGAACTGCACGCCTCGGGCAAGGTCACCGGCTTGTGAGCCGTCCGGTGTTCATGGAGCCGACCGTCTACGCTGGATGGGAGACGCATCCGAGTACCGAGCGCCGAGTAACTGCCTGGGAGACCGCCACATGATCAGGGTCCTGCTGTTTCTGCTGCCCCTGGCCGTCGGGATCTACGCGTTCATCGACTGCCTGACCACCGATGAGCAGAAGGTCCGCAGCCTGCCCAAGATCGCCTGGGTCTTCATCATCCTGTTCTTCTGGCCCGTCTTCCTGGGCCCGATCGGCTGGTTCGTCGCCGGGCGCCCCAAGCGCGAGTACACCCCCGGCGGGGTCGGCGGCTTCGGGTTCGGCGGGCGTGGCCAGGGACGGCAGATGGCCCCGGACGACGACCCCGAGTTCCTCGCCTCGTTGAACAAGGACAACCGCAAGCCCAGCGAGCCGAGCGCCGCCGAGGATCAGGCGGAGATGCTCAAGCGCTGGGAAGAGGACCTCAAGCACCGCGAGGACGACCTGCGCAGCCCCGACCAGGACAACCCGGAGGGGCGGGCGAAGGACAAGGACTGAGCCGGATCCCTCGGCGATCCGACCGGGTGGGGCGCATCGGCGCCCCGCCCGGTTTTCGTGTGTGCCCCTCGCTCAGGTCGCGGCGGCCACCTCGGCCGCCGCCTCCGCGAGCAGCCGGCCGGTCTTTTCCAGCGTCTGCCCGTCGGTGCGCGGCGCGAAGCCGCGCAGGCTCAGGATCAGCACCAGGTCGCCGTCGCCGTCGTGCACCGGTGCGCTGATCGCGCCCGCCCGGTAGTCCCGCTCCGGTTCCAGCTCGTCGATCTGTCCCCCGTCGGAGCCGCCGATCTCGGCGGCGATCTCCTCCAGGAGCGTGCGCAGCCGGGCCGCCGACGCGCCCGCGCCCAGCGTGTCCAGCCCCTCCAGGTGCTCGTCCAACTCGCCGAGCGTCGCGCCCAGGCGCGTCTCCACGTCGGTGACCAGCTCGATCGCGAAGCCCCGACGCCGCGCGTTGTCGATCGCGCGCGCCATCCGCGCCCGCGCGGCCGGGTCGTGCGCCTCGTCGAGCCAGCGCCGGACCGTCTGTTCGTCCGCCCAGGGCACGTAGCCGATGCCCAGCGGCGGGGTGATCGGCGCCTGGGCGCCGACCCGCAACCGGTGCACCTCGGGCCCCGGCGCGCGGACCACCTCGGCGATCGCGACGTGGTGCTCGCCGGGGGTCATCGCGAGGCAGGACAGTCCGGTGTCGTCGCGCAGCCGGGCCATGATCGGGCGCGCGACGTCGAGCACGCCGAGCCCGCGCGCGGCGGCCCGGCCGACCGCCACCAGCGCCGGACCCAGTCGGTAGGTGCGCCGGGTCGGATGCCGGATCAACCACCCCAGCGAGGTCAGGCTCGCCAGCATCGGGTGGCACGTCGCGGGGCTCACCGCGAGGTGGCGGGCGATCTCGGACAGGGTCAGCCCCTCGGCCGGCCGGTCGGCGATCGCGTCGATCAGGGAGACGAGTCGGTCGGTCTGTGGTGACGGTCGTGGGGCCATGCTCGGCACCCTACTGGATCATTTCGCATAGTGCGCATATTGACTCGCACAATGCGCAGCCGTACGGTCGGCCCACGTTACCGGGGAGGCTCATATGTACGACCTCAAGATCATCAACGCCACGATCGTGGACGGCACCGGCGCGGATCGTTTCGTCGGCGATGTCGGGATCCGGGACGGCCTGATCGTCGCGGTACGCCGACACGACGGCCCGGACCCGGCGCTCGCGGGCGAGGCGACCGAGACGATCGACGCGGCCGGGCAACTGCTCACGCCGGGCTTCGTGGACATCCACACCCACTACGACGGCCAGGCCACCTGGGACGAGGTGCTCGACCCGTCCACCTCGCACGGCGTGACCACGGTGGTCTCCGGGAACTGCGGGGTCGGCTTCGCACCGGTGCGACCGGGCCGCGAGGACTGGCTGATCCGGTTGATGGAGGGCGTCGAGGACATCCCCGGGACGGCGCTGGCCGAGGGCATGACGTGGGGCTGGGAGACGTTCCCGCAATACCTGGACGTGCTGGAGGAGCGCACCTTCTCCGCCGACATCGGCGTCCAGGTCGCGCACGGCGCGGTCCGGGCCTACGCGATGGGCGATCGCGGCGCGCGCAACGAACCGGCCACGACCGAGGACATCGAGGCGATGGCGGTGATCGTCAAGGAGGCGATCGAAGCCGGCGCGCTGGGCTTCTCCACGTCGCGCACCGTCGCGCACAAGGCGATGGGCGGCGAACCGGTGCCCGGTACGTTCGCCACCGAGGACGAACTCTTCGGCCTGGGCCGGGCGATGGCCGCGGGCGGGCGGGCCGTGTTCGAGCTGGCCCCGACCGGCTCGTCCGGCGAGGACATCGTCAAGCCCGCCTCCGAGGTGGCCTGGATGCGCCGGCTGGCCGCCGAGATCGGCATGCCGGTCTCGTTCGCGCTGCTCCAGGTCAACGCCGCCCCCGAGCTGTGGCGCGAGCTGATGGCCGAGTCGCAGGCCGCGAACGAGGCGGGTGCGCAACTGCATCCGCAGATCGCGGGCCGCCCGTTCGGGATGCTGACCGGGTTCGGCACCCGCAACGCGTTCAGCAAGCGACCGACGTTCCGGGCGATCGACGACCGGCGGATGGCGGGCGAACTGGACGACGCGGCGTTCGCCGCCGAGTTGGCCCGGCCCGAGGTCAAGGCGGCGATCCTGGCCGAGACCGACCTGCCCAGCGACCCGAACGTCCCGGGCGACTCGGTCAACCTGGCGATGCAGTTCATGCTGGACCGGATGTACCCGATGGACGCGGTCCCGGACTACGAGCCGCTGCCGGACCGCACGGTGGTGGCCATCGCCCGGGCGCGCGGCGAGGACCCGCTGTCGACGCTGTACGACCTGCAACTGGCGGACGACGCGCGGACCACGCTGATGGTCCCGATGTTCAACTACTCGGACGGCGACCACGAGGCGATCCGGGAGATGCTCACCCACCCGGCGAGCGTGTTCGGCCTGGCCGACGGCGGCGCGCACTGCTCGATGATCTGCGACGCCTCGCAGCCGACCTTCCTGCTCACCCACTGGGCCCGGGACCGCACCCGCGGCGAGCGGCTGCCGCTGGAATTCCTGATCCGCAAGCAGACGATGGACACCGCCGCCCTCTACGGTCTCTCCGACCGCGGCGTGGTGGCCGAGGGCAAGCGCGCCGACCTCAACGTGATCGACCTGGACGCACTCACGCTGCACCGCCCGCGGATGGTGCACGACCTGCCGGCGGGCGGCGGGCGCATGCTCCAGGCGGCGACCGGCTACGTGGCCACGATCGTGGCGGGGCAGGTGACGCGGCGGGCCGGCGTGGACACCGGTGCGCGACCGGGGCGGTTGGTGCGGGGCGCGCGCTGAGATCGCACGGGCGGGCGCGGGTGTGCGGGGCCGGTGGGCTCCGCATCCCCGCGCCGTGTCGCACCCGGGGGCCTACCAGGTGACGGCGTCGTCCATCGACTGCTGCCAGTACGTGACCTTGAGCGAGCCGTCGACGTAGGCCCCCTTCGCGGGCAGCGACGGGTGGGCACCCGAACCGACGCTCTCGTTGCCGGAGGGACCGTGGAAATACACGGTCAGGGAGTTCTCGGTGTGGCCCTCGCCGCCGCTGCCGTCGGCGGCGGACAGGTTGACGGAGGCGTAACCGGACTCGCCCGGCTTGAGGGTGACGACCGCCTGCGGCTTCGACTCCTCGATGACGGGCGGCACCGACTGCGCCTCGCCGAAGCGCACGGCCGGAGAACCGTAGAGGTAACACGTCTTGCCGCCGGTGTTGGTGACGGTGAGCAGCATGTGGTTGATCGGCCGATTCAGCGGCGCCGCGACGGTCTTGGTGTTGGACCCCTCGCAGGTGACCGCGCCCCCGGAGTCGGGCCGACCGGCCGGGCCCTGGGTGGTGGCCGGGCCGGGCTTGCCGTTCGAGGACGAGGGCCGCGAGGCGGGAACGGACGCGGCGGGCGACGCGGCCGGAGGGCCCGACGCGGCGGCTGACGGAGCCCCGGGCGGCGTGCTCGCGGCCGGGGCGAGGGCCTTGTCGTCGCCCGTGTCGCACCCGGTCAGCAGGAACGCGGCCAGCGCGACGGAGGCGGCGCCGACGAGACGGGTGCGGGAGGTACGGATGCCGAACATGCGGTCGATCCCCTTCGAGCTTCGGGTGTGCTGCCGGAACGACCCCGAGCCTGCGCCGCAACCCGTCCCGGCCACCACAGCCGACCCACAATCGGGGACACCGGAACAACGAAACGCCCTCTGACCAGGGACGACACAACCACCCTGGAATGCCGGAACGGAACGCGAGGCAACCTCGTCGGCGCGGCTTCGGCGGCATCACGCGGTTCGTATGCGCCCTGCGGGACCTGCGCGTGCCGGGCTTCGGCCGTAGCCGGAACGGCCGCCGCGTGAACGACCGGACCCGGGAGTACGACCCGACGCCGAGCACGTGGTGGGCGGACTCGCCCGGGAAATCCGGGTTGCTGTAGGCGACTTGGCTCAGGGGCCGGCCGACGTCGCCGTCGGGCGCCGGGTCGGCGGCGTATCGGAGAGTGCGCTGCGGCTTCGGGGGTTGCGTCGAACTGCGAAACGGGCCTGCCCTGTTGCCCCCAGGGAGCAACGGGGCAGGCCCGTTCGAAACGGTGGTGACTCACGCCCCCGAGTGCGATCCGGGCGCGAAGGGGGCGGTGTCGGTCAGGCCGTCTTGTCCTCGCCGAACATGTTTTCCAGGCCGCCGCCGAAGGTCTTCAGGAGGCCGTTGAGGTCGACCGTGTCGCCGGGGGCCGGGGCCTTGGGGGAGACGCCGCCGGGGAGCTTGGAGTACTTGAGGTCGAGGGTGACCTCGTTGGTGCCGTCGCTCTTGTCGTCGGCGGTGAACCGGACCGGGAACGGCTTGCCGTTGGCCGCGACGTACATCGTCACGGTCGTGCCGTCCTCGTCCTTGGAGATCAGCGGGATCACCTTGATCCCGTTGATCTCCGTGGTCGGGCCCTTGGTCATCGGCGGCTCGTCGGACGAGTCCGCGGAGTCGCCCGAGTCGGAATCCGAACCGAACAGCCCGTCCAGCGACGGCGTGCCGCCCTTGAGCAGGTCCTGGCCGAGCTTGCCGGCCTCGTTGCCGCCGATCTTGATGTACTTGCCCTCGACGAGCTTGGCGCCCTCGGCGAACATCTTGGTGAACTGCTCGCCCAGCGCCTTGTCCTCGGCCGACTCGGGTGCGCCGGACGACGACGCGGCCTCGGCCCGCTTGCCCAGGTCCAGGACGGTCTGGACGGTGCCGGGCGCGATCTTGATGTACGTGGTCTTGTCGACCGCGATCAGCTCGAGTGCCTTGTCCTGCAGGGTGACCCGGCCCTCGGCCTGCTCGGCGGTGCCGACCCGGATGTCCACGCCGATCGGGAGGTCGTAGATCTTTCCGGTGCCCTCGATGCGCAGGTTCGTGAGGTCCTTGAAGCCGGTCTCGGCCTGCTTGGACAGCGCCTCCACGGTCAGGCCCTCGTTGGACGGACCCTTCGGGTCGAGCGCGTCGCCACCGGCGGCCGCGGGCTTGAGCGGGTCTCCCGAGGAGGACTCGCCACAGCCGGCGGCGAGCAGGACCAGCGGAACGGTCAGGACCGCGGCGGATATCCGAAGCGAATGCACAGGTGAACTCCCGATCGAGGACGAGCAAAGGCGTGGTGAGGAAGCCTGGTAAAGCGTCTACCGAAATGGTATGCAGTCGCGTCCACTGCATTACCCGATGGGCAGGTCGGCGGGCGAGAGCTGTGACACATCGCGTCGACGGCGGAAGGCGAGGGCCGCCACCACGCCGCCGATCAGCCCGAACAGGTGGCCCTGCCAGGACACTCCCTCCGCGAGCGGGGTGACCCCCATCGCGAACGAACTGCCGTAGAAGCCCAACACGCCGAAGCCGATCAGCACATCCAGCACCCGCCGATCGGCGAACCCCCGCACGATCAGGTAGCCGAACAACCCGAAGACCAGGATGCTCGCGCCCGCCGTGTTCGTGTTGTCCGGTGCGGTCAACCACACGCCGAGGCCGCCGATCACGGTGATCGTGAGCAGTACGGCGAGGAAGCGGGTGATCCCGCGCAGCGCGGCCAGGAAACCGAGCAACATCAGCGGGAAGGTGTTGGAGACGATGTGTCCGGTGCCGAAGTGCAGGAACGGCGCGCTGAGTACGTCCGGCAGTTCGTCCGCCCGCCGAGGGGTGACGCCGTGGGTGAGCAACGAGTCGTCGGTCGTGTAGTTGATCAGCTGCACGACCCAGATCGCGCCGACCAGAACTGCGGTGACCAGGGCCGCGTCGCGGACTCCCGACACGGATATGCGGGACATGCAGACCCCTCCCCTGCGGTTGGCAGTACCGCTACGAAGCCACAATAGGAGCCATGGACGAGGAGCGGGACAGTACGGGACGACGTCCGTGGACAGTCGGCGTATCGGGAGCCTCCGGTACGCCGTACGCCGCGGCGGTGCTGCGCGGGCTGCTCGACGCGGGCGAGCAGGTGGACCTGGTGGTCAGCCGGGCGGCCCGGTTGACCCTGCTCGACGAGACCGGCATCGCCTTCCGCGACGCGCACTGGCGCGCCGACCTCGCCGCGTGGACCGGGCTCGACGACGCGTTGCTGGACCGCGTCCGCTACTGGGCGGCCGGCGATCTGGGCGCGGGACCCGCGAGCGGGTCGTATCCGGCCAAGGGCATGGTCGTGGTGCCGGCCAGCACCGCCTCGGTCGCGGGAATCGCGATCGGCCTGTCCAAGGACCTGCTCCAGCGCGCCGCCGACGTCACCCTCAAGGAGCGTCGCCCGCTCGTCCTGGTGCCGCGCGAGACCCCGCTCACCGGCACCACGCTGCGCCACCTGGTCCGGCTCGACGACGCCGGCGCGGTGATCCTGCCGGCGTCCCCGGCCTTCTACGCGGGCGCCCAGGACGTGCAGCGCCTGGTCGACTTCGTCGCGGGCAAGGCGCTCGACGTACTCGGTGTCCCGCACACCCTCTACCGACGGTGGGACGGCGAACTGGGCGGCGCCCGACGCGAGGCGGCCGGGTGAGGCGCGGCCGAAGACCACCGGTCATCACCCTCGCCCGAAGAGACCGAACGCGAAGACGCCACACCCGGCGAGACCACACCCGGCGAGACCGAACTCGGCGAGACCGAACCCGAGGACACCGAACCCGGAGAGACCAAAAAGGCCCCCGTGGTGACGGGAGCCTTGGCGGTCTTGCCGGATCTGCCGGGCGATCAGCGCCCGGACTTGCGGCGGCCGACCAGACGCTTCACACGCTTGAGCGTGTTCGACGGTTGGGTGGCACGTGAGCGTTCCGCAATGGCATGCAGTTCCTGCATGTGTGCGCGGGCCATCTCCAGGGTGTACACGGTGTCGTCTCCCCACGAATCGTCATCGGAGGCTTGTAGCTCCCGATGCCTTTGATTCTAAGGGTTAGAATCAGAATCGTCCAATGAATTACAGGCTTGACCCGGGTTTGCACCTTCGCCATGTCGCAGACCCCTGAACGCCCCCCGCTGGACACCATCGATTACCTGGAGGAAACGGACATGGATGCCGTCGACCGCAAGCTGATCCAGGCGCTGCGCGGCAACGGACGGGCCTCGTACGCCGAGCTGGGCCGACTCGTCGGCCTGTCCGGCCCGAGCGTCACCGATCGCATCAACCGGCTCGAACAGGCCGGCGTGATCACCGGCTACCGGGCCTCCGTCGACCCGGTCTCGCTCGGTCTGGGGGTGACCGCGCTGATCGGGATCCAGCTCTCCGACGCGGCCGACCACGACGACGTCAGCCGCCGACTGCGCGACCTGGACGAGATCGAGGACTGCTGGTTCATCGCCGGCGACGACTCGTTCATGCTCAAGGTCCGGGTCTCGGACATGGAGGGGCTGGAGAACGTGGTCCGGCGCCTGTCCGGCACCCGCGGCGTGGCCCGCACCCGCACCACCGTGGTGCTCTCCACCAAATGGGAGTACCGCGCGGCCGAGCTGCCCGAACCGACGGAGTAGCCGCACGGTCGGCGTGCACGACGGTCCGCGAGCCCACCGCACCCCCTCGACGTGCCCGGATCCCCTCGTAGGGTGGCGGACATGACGAACCTGGTGACTCTCGAAGACCTTCGGGCCGCACGCGAACGCATCGCCGGCACGGCCGTACGCACCCCGCTGCTGCCGTCCCTGCACGGTGACGCGGACCGACCGCTGTGGCTCAAGCCGGAGAGCCTCCAGCCGATCGGCGCGTTCAAGATCCGCGGCGCGTACAACGCGATCGCGGCCTTGACCGACGCCGAGCGCTCGCGCGGGGTCGTCGCACACTCCAGCGGCAACCACGCGCAGGCCGTGGCCTACGCGGCCCGCCTGTTCGGTGCCCGAGCGGTGATCGTGATGCCGGACACCACACCGACCGTCAAGATCGAGGCCACCCGCGCGCTGGGCGCCGAGGTGGTCATCGTCACCCCGGACCGGCGCGACACCGCCGCCGGCGAGTTGGCCGCCGAGCACGGCTACGCGTTCGTACCGCCCTACGACGACGCGCGGATCATCGCCGGCCAGGGCACCACCGGCCTGGAGATCGTCGAGGACCTGCCCACCGCGGACACCGTGCTGGTCCCGGTCAGCGGCGGCGGCCTGATCTCCGGCATCGCCGCCGCGGTCAAGCTGACCAGCCCGGGCACCAAGGTGATCGGCGTCGAGCCGGAACTGGCCGCCGACGCGGTCGAGTCCTTCCGTACCGGCGTGCGCACCGCGTGGTCCACCGCCGACACCTACCGCACCATCGCCGACGGCCTGCGCACCACCTCGGTCGGCGTGCTGCCGTTCGCGCACATCCAGGCGTACGTGGACGACATCGTCACGGTGACCGAGGAGCAGATCCGCGAGGCGATGCGCTTCCTGGGTCGACGCGCCCGGCTGGTCGCCGAACCCGCCGGCGCGGTGGCCACCGCGGCCTACCTCTTCCGCAAGGACGCGCTGCCCGCCGGCCGCGAGCACGTCGCCGTGGTCAGCGGCGGCAACGTCGACCCGGCACTGTACGCCGAGGTGATGGCCTGAGCGGACGCCCGGCACACCGGGCGTAACCTCGTACGAGCCGTGCAGCGGCAAACGAGAAGATCTAGAGGGAGTGCCGACACATGGACGCGGGCCTGCGCAAGGAGATCGAGGACAAGGTTTTCGCCGGGGAGCGCCTCAGTCGTGAGGACGGCATCGCGCTCTACGCGAGCGACGACCTGGCGTGGCTCGGCTGGCTCGCGCACCACGTGCGGACGGTGAAGAACGGCGACAAGGTCCACTTCAACGTCAACCGCCACCTCAACATGACCAACGTGTGCAACGCGTCGTGTGCCTACTGCTCGTTCCAGCGCAAGCCGGGCGAAAAGGACGCGTACACGATGCGGATCGAGGAGGCCGTGCGGCTCGCGAAGGAGATGGAGCCGGACGGGATCACCGAACTGCACATCGTCAACGGCCTGCACCCCACCCTCCCGTGGCGCTACTACCCGAGGTCGCTCAGCGCGCTCAAGGAGGTGCTGCCGAACGTCGCGCTCAAGGCGTTCACCGCGACCGAGATCCACTGGTTCGAGAAGATCTCCGGCCTGTCCGCGTCGGACATCCTGGACGAACTGATGGACGCGGGCCTGGAGTCGCTCACCGGCGGCGGCGCGGAGATCTTCGACTGGGAGATCCGGCAGCACATCGTGGACCACGACACGCACTGGGAGGACTGGTCGCGGATCCACCGGCTCGCGCACTCCAAGGGCCTCAAGACCCCGTGCACGATGCTCTACGGCCACATCGAGGAGCCCCGGCACCGGGTCGACCACGTCATCCGGCTGCGCGAACTCCAGGACGAGACCGGCGGCTTCCAGGTCTTCATCCCGCTGCGCTACCAGCACGACTTCCACGACAGCAAGGACGGCATCGTCCGCAACCGGCTCCAGGCCCGGACCGAGATGGCCACCGGCGCCGAGGCGCTCAAGGTGTTCGCGGTCTCCCGGCTGATGTTCGACAACGTTCCGCACGTGAAGTGCTTCTGGGTCATGCACGGCCTGGCCACCGCGCAACTCGCGCTCAACCACGGCGCGGACGACCTGGACGGGTCGGTCGTGGAGTACAAGATCACCCACGACGCGGACGACTTCGGCACGCCGAACAAGATGACCCGCGACGACCTGCTGGAGCTGATCCGCGACGCCGGCTTCCGCCCGGTCGAGCGCAACACCCGCTACGAGACGCTGCGCGAGTACGAGGGCCCGGACCCGGCCCGGCGGGACGTGCCGCAGCCGATGAAGCTCTGATCTCGCACCGGCGACATCGGTAGGGCACGGGGGAGGGCGTGATGGGGGACACCGCGCGTGCGGCCGCCGCCCGATTCCTGCGGGAGGCGGGGACGGCGGGCGCATCGGCCCTGCTGCGGCTGTATCCGCTGTGGCCGGCGACCTGGACGAATACGAGGACGACGATCGTCCACCGCCGCCGGACGCGTGGTGCCAGGTGCGGATCGGCGCGTTGTCCGGGACATCGACCCGGTGCCGGCCGCGCGCGACGGCCGGGTCCGCGGTTGGTACCGCGACGTCGGCCCGGAGCCGTTCGCGGTCGGCACCGGTCCGTCCACCCTCGCCTTCGCGTCGTGGATGATCACCCGGGTCCGGGCCTACGACCGCGAGTTCGCGCTCACCCGCGACTACGACGGCCTGGCCGAGATCATGACCGCCGTGCCGGGCACCCTGGATCCGATCACGGTCGAGGGGCCCGCCCCCTACCGGCCGAACGTGTTCGACGATCAGCCCGGAGGGCTGCTGGATGGCTGACGCACTGCGTATCCCGCTCACCCGGACGGACGCCGAGGAGTGGTTCGCCGAGGTGATCCGGTACGACCTGCCCGAGGTCGGGCACGAGCCCACCCGGCGCTTCCTGGCCGAGGTCGGACTGCCGCGCGAGGCCGCGCTGATCCGGTTCGATCCGGGCGGCTTCCGGGACGGACTGATCGTGCTCGGCGCGTACGGCTCGCCGCGTACCTCGCCCCGGGCGGTGCTGCTCGACGGCACGACCGGTCGGGTCTTCGCCGAGGAGCGGTCGGCCCACGGCCGGGAGCCGATGTCGATGGATGTGTCCACCCTGGTGCGCAACGCCGGTCTGGTGGAGGCGATCCGGACCGGTCGCGGCCCGGTGCGCACCGGCGAGGACCTGATCGATCTGCTCGGCGAGACCGAACCCGAGCTGGATCCGCGGAACTCGTTCTGGCACACCTCCTTCGCACTGTGGCAACTGCGTCGGGCGGCGGTGCCGGGCGAGGGCCTGGCGGTGCGGATCACGCCCGAGATGCTCGACTTGGTGTACGAGAACGAGTTCTCCGGCTACGAGGAACAGCACCTGCCGGCCGCGATCGTGCACGAGCCGACCCGACGCTTCCTGCTCGACATCGGGCTGATCGACGCGTGGGCGTACCTGGACATGCGCAGCGACGACAAACCGCTGCCGACCCTGGCCGAGTTGATCGCCGAGCGCCGGGCGGACTGGGACGACGAACCGGAGCCGCCGCCGGACGCGGAGCACCTGGTCGTGCTCGGCTATGTCAGCGAGGACGGCGACCTGCTCGTGGACGGTCGTACCGGGGTGGTTCGGCGCTGGTACACCGGTGCCGACGAGCCGGGGATGGACACGCTCAACACCGATCTGTCCACGCTCGCCTTCACCATGTGGGTGATCGGGCGGATGCGCCGGCAGGGCGAACGCTTCGGGATCCGCATCCACGACGTGTGGGAGCCGATCGTGGTCGACCTGCTGTCCTCGGTCGATCCGCTCGCGTGGGCCGAGCCGGGCAGTTACTGGGAGAACATGATCCTGGACGGCGTCCACGGGCTCGGCCCGTGACGCGTGGCGGGGCCCGGCTCCGCGCTCCGAATCCGGGATGCTTGACTGGAGGGGACGGCCCGACTCGCGTCGACCGCCACCCGTACGTACCGCTCTGGCCAGGGGAACCGAAGGTGACCATGTCGAATCCCACGCTGCGTTACTCGCTCTACCGACTCGGCATCTTCGCCGCGCTGTTCGCCGTGGTCATGGTCGTGTTCGCGCTCTTCGACCTGGACCGCAGTGGGAACGTTTTCATCGCGATCGCCGTCGCGGCGGCCGGGTCGGCGGTGATCAGCTACAAGTTCCTGAACGCGGAGCGGGACGCGATGTCCGAGGCGCTGTACGAGCGGGTGCAGCGGGCGAAGCAGCGGATCGCCGAGGACAACCGCGCCGAGGACGAGGCGGTGGCCGCCCCGGTCACCCGGATCGCCAAGGAAGCCTCCTAGGCTGCCGAGTTCGCGAGCCTCCGAGCCTCCGGGCCCGGGATTTCGTGGGGTTTCGCCGCCTTGTCGAGGTCGGGGAAGCCGCTTAAGCGAGGTGTGGCCGGCGGTGTCCGTGGGTGTCCGGCGGTGTCCGTTCCGTAATTCTTTGCGTTTATCGGTTTAGTGTCGCTATCCTCACTCTCATGTTTGGTGCAGGCGACACGCAGTTGACGGACGCGGCGGTGGGTTTCCCGCTCGTGTCCCGTCGGCACGTCGACCTGGGCCGTTGCGCCACCGCGCTGTGTTGCGGCTGACTGCCGCCGTGCCCCCGTCGGGCTGACGCCTTCACGCTCGTCGCCCCCGACCGCCCGCACGCCGGCCTCCTGCGGCCGTTCTGCGCGAAGTCTCGGTGTAACGCTTCTTCGTAGTTCTTCCTGTGGGCACTTTCGTGCCAATTGATGCGCAGGTCCACGGCCGCTCCGTACCGCCACCCCCGTCCCCACGGTGCCCGTTCAGGAGCCCTGCCTTGTCTGCTGTGGATTCACTCAAGTCCCTGAAGAGAACCCCCTTCTCGGCTCAGATCGCCGCCGGCCTCGTGCTCGGTGTGGTCCTCGGCTTCATCGCCAAGGAGTACAGCGTCTCGTGGCTGACCGAGACGCTCGACCAGATCGGCACGATCTTCGTCCAGTTGCTCAAGCTGGCCGTACCGCCGCTGGTGTTCACCGCGATCCTGGTCAGCGTCGTCAACCTGCGGAACGTCAACAACGCCGCGCGGCTGGCCGCGCGCACGCTGCTGTGGTTCCTGATCACGTCGCTGATCGCGGTGGCGATCGGCCTCACCATCGGCCTGATCACCAACCCCGGCGACGGCTTCAAGCTGCCGGCCGACCCGGGCAAGGCGCCGAAGACCAACGGTGACTGGCTCGACTTCCTCACCGGCATCATCCCGACCAACATCGTCACCGCGTTCTCCGAGGTCAAGGTCCTGCAGATCGTCTTCCTGGCGGTCGTGCTCGGCTCCGCGATCCTGTCGGTCGGCGCCAAGGCGGAGCCGCTGGTCAAGGGCGCCGAACTGGTCCTGGAGATCGTCCAGAAGGCGCTGTGGTGGGTCATCAAGCTGTCCCCGCTGGGCACGCTGGGCCTGATCGGCACCTCGGTCGCCACCTACGGCTGGGACCTGATCAAGCCGCTGGGCACGTTCACCGCCGACATCTACATCGGTTGCGCGCTGGTGATGTTCGTGGTCTACCCGCTGCTGCTCGCGCTGGTCGGCAAGGTCAACCCGCTGAACTACTTCAAGGGCGCGTGGCCGGCCATCCAGCTCGCGTTCGTCTCGCGCTCCTCGGTCGGCACCATGCCGGTCACCCAGAAGGTCACCGAGCGCCTCGGCGTCCCGAAGGACTACGCCTCGTTCGCGGTGCCGTTCGGCGCCACCACGAAGATGGACGGTTGCGCCGCGGTCTACCCGGCGATCGCCGCGATCTTCGTGGCCGAGGTCTACGGCGTGAACCTGGGCATCAAGGAATACCTGCTGATCGCGTTCGTCTCGGTGATCGGCTCGGCGGCCACCGCCGGTCTCACCGGCGCGATCATCATGCTGACCCTCACGCTCAGCACGGTGAACCTGCCGCTGGCGGGCGTCGCGCTGCTGCTGGCGATCGACCCGATCCTGGACATGATGCGCACCGCCACCAACGTGGCCGGGCAGGTGGTCGTGCCGATCCTGGTCTCGGCGCGCGAGAAGACGCTGGACCTGGAGATGTACAACAACCCGCGTGACCTGGAAGCGCCCGACGAGCCGGCCGCGCCGCACGTCCCGCTCCAGAAGACGGCGGAGCGCGAACCGGTCTCGGTCTGACGCTCCCGCTCGACAGGCGCCCCCGATCCCCTCGTGCCGAA
The DNA here is from genome assembly GCF_040629175.1 of Embleya sp. NPDC005971. NCBI lineage: Bacteria > Bacillati > Actinomycetota > Actinomycetes > Kitasatosporales > Streptomycetaceae > Embleya > Embleya sp. NPDC005971. The sequence continues at coordinate 122,379 of NZ_JBEXUX010000017.1, forward strand.
GGGGTCGGGGGCGCCGTCGCGTCAGGGCGCGGGGACGGCGGGCGCGGTCGCGTCGCCCGCCGGGTCGGGGTCGGCGCCCGGGGTCGCGCCCGTGTAGCGCCGGGCCAACCGGCGGATGTAGGCGACCAGTTCGGGCGGGTCCTCGACCTCGAAGTCGGCGTCCAACAGGCTGATGTAGACGGCCAGGTTCTCGATGCTGGACGCCCCGGTCTCGAACACGCAGGTGTCGTCGTCGACCACCGCGAACGAGCCGAAGGCCGGTGGCACCCGATCGGCCACCGAGGCGATCGGCGCACGCACCAGCACCCGGGCCCGGACCTGGCCGCGCGCGCTCTCCACGCCCTGGTTCACGAAGGCCGCCACGTCGCCGTCGGCGGGCAGTTCGCGCGGCGTGAAGCGGGGTCCGTGCGGCGGGCGCGGGGTGATCCGGTCCATCCGGAAGGTGCGCCAGTCCTCGCGCTTCATGTCCCACGCGACCAGGTACCAGCGGCCCATCCGGTGCACGAGCCGATAGGGCTCGACCACCCGCGAGGTCTCCTTGCCGTCGTGCGAGCTGTAGCCGAAGCGCAGTTGCTCGTGGTCGCGGCAGGAGCCGGCCAGTACGGTCATCACGTCCATGTCCACGGCCGGACCGGTCTGGCGAACCGGGACGGTGTACTTCTGCAGTGCCTTGACCCGGCGGTGCAGCCGGGACGGGAGCACCTGGTCGAGCTTGGTGAGCGCGCGCAACATCGCCTCGTCCATCCCGTCCACGACGCTGCCCGCGGCGATCCGCAGGCCGACCACGACGCTGACCGCCTCCTCGTCGTCCAGCAGCAGCGGCGGCAGCGCCTTGCCGGCGCCGAGCCGGTAGCCGCCGACCACGCCGCGCCGCGCGTGCACCGGATAGCCCAGGCCGCGCAACCGCTCGATGTCGTAGCGGACCGTGCGCCCGCTCACGCCGAGGCGTTCGGCCAGTTCCGGGCCGGTCCAGTCGGGCCGCGTCTGCATGAGCGAGAGCATGCGCAGAAGTCGCGCCGAGGTTTCCAACATGAACCGCAGTCTGCCGGCTCCGGCCGACCGAAACAGGAACGAATCCTGCCTCTTTCGGATTTAGCCTCGGAGACGTGGAAAACAGCGGCGAGAAGACCCTCGCAACCCCGATCTCCCCGTCCTCCGTAGGCCCCAGGCAGCGCTGGCTCGGACTTCTGGCGGTGCTGGCCGCCACCTTGATGAACCTGCTCGACTCCAGCGTGGTGGGCGTCGCGGCGCCCGCGATCCGGGCGGATCTGGGCGGGGGATACGCCAGTATCCAGTGGATCGCGGCCGGTTATACGCTCGCGCTCGCGGTGGGGCTGCTCACCGGCGCGCGGCTCGGCGACATGTACGGCCGCAAGTTCATGCTGATGGTCGGCGTGGTCGGCTTCGTGGTGCTCTCGGTGGCCTGCGCGCTCGCCTGGTCGCCGGAGACGCTGATCATCGCGAGGGTGCTCCAGGGCCTGCTGGGCGCGCTGATGATTCCGCAGACCTTCGGCTTGCTCCGGGACCTGTTCCCGCCGGCCGAGATCGGCAAGGCGTTCGCGGTGTTCGGTCCGGCGATCGGGCTGTCCACGGTGCTCGGGCCGATCGTGGCGGGTGTGCTGGTGGACGGCGACCTGTTCGGCACCGGGTGGCGGATGATCTTCCTGATCAACATCCCGCTGGGCGCCTTCGCGCTGCTGATCGGCCGGCGCACGCTGCCGAAGGTGGCGCCGAGCGAGGCGGGCGGGCGGCTCGACGTGGGCGGCATGCTGATCGCCGGGGTCGGTACCTTCATGCTCGTGCACCCGCTCGTGCAGGGTCGCGAACTGGGCTGGCCGACCTGGTCGTTGATCGAGTGCGCGGTGTCGCTGCCGGTGCTCGGCGCGTTCGCGGTCCACCAGTTGCGGCGCGAGGCGGCCGGTCGGGTGCCGCTGATCAGGCTGGGTGTCTTCCGTCGGCGGTCGTACGCGTCGGGCGTCGGGTTCGTGATGGTGTTCTTCGGCGCGATCGTCGGGATCTCGATGGCGATCGGCCTGTTCCTCCAGCTCGGCCTGGGCTACACCCCGACCCGGGCGAGCCTGACGATGGGCGCGTGGGCGCTCGGCGCGTTCGTCGGCTCGGGCTTCAGCGGGGTGACGATGGGCAAGCTGGGGCGGCGCATCCTGCACATCGGGCTGGCCGTGATGGCGGCGGGCATCACCTGGATGTACCTGGTCTTCGACCACGCCGGGGTGGACGTGGGCACCGGCGACCTGCTGCCCGCGCTCGGGCTGTTCGGGCTCGGCATGGGGATGATCTTCGTCCCGGTCTTCGACATCATCATGGGCGAGGTCGAGGACCACGAGGTCGGTTCGGCGTCCGGGGCGCTCGAATCCCTCCAGCAGCTCGGTGCCTCGCTGGGCATCGCGGTCCTGGGCACGGTGTTCTTCGGCGTGATCGGCGCCCAGGCCACCCACAACTTCGACGACGAGGCGGCGCCGAGGCTGCGCACGGAGCTGACCGCGGCGGGTGTCCCGGTGAGCACGCAGGACGCGATCGTGGCCGGGCTCCGGGCGTGCGTGGACGACCGGGAGAACGCCACCGACCCGGACCGGCTCCCGGCGAGCTGCACCACCGTCCCGGTCACCCCCGCCTCCGCCGAGGCGGTCGCGAAGGCGGGCGCCGACACCCACGTCCGCTCCTCGGTCGACGCGGTCGAGCGCACGACGCTGCTGGCCCTGGGCCTGACGGCGGTCGCCTTCGCCCTGGGCTTCCTCCTCCCCAAGCGAGCCCGGGAAAACCAAGCCCTCGTCCCGGACCCGTCCCCCACCCACCACGAGCCGGCCCTGGTCTGACCGCGGCCCCACCCCCGATCGGCGCGGCGCCCCTCCCCGGGGCCCGCGCCGATCGCCGTTTCGACCCGGACTCGGCCCGCCGACGGCGACCGTCGCCGGGTGCGCGCGGTGCCGCGCTTCCTCGAACGCGGCCGAGCGCGGCTCCACATGCGGGGTCACCGCACGCCCGCTTCCCGAACCACCGTGTTCCGGGGTTGTCCGGGGCTCGTTCGGACACCGGGCGAAGGCGCGCGAGAATGGTTGTATGACAACGCCCGTCCGGCTTTCCGCGATCGATCTCGTCACGTACACCCCCGGTCTGGCCGCGTTGCTCGTGGACGCGGTCGAGGACGGGGCCGGGGTCGGGTTCCTCGCGCCGCTGCCGATCGACGCGGCCGCCGAGTGGTGGGCGGCCCAGGGGACCGAGATACGCAGCAATCGCACCGCGGTCTGGGTGACCGCGGACCACGAGGGTGTCACCGGGACCATCCAGCTCCGATTCGCCGGCATGCCGGACAGTCGGCATCGCGCCTCGGTGTTCGGACTGCTGGTCCACCGGCGCGCCCGAGGCAACGGGATAGCCCGCGAACTGCTGTCCACCGCAGAGCAGTTCGCCGCCGCGGCGGGCCGCAGCCTGCTCACCCTGGACGCCCGGACCGGCAGCGACGCGGAGCGGTTGTACAAGAGCGCCGGCTGGGTCGAGTCGGGCGCCATCCCCGCCTATGCCGCGGACCCGTCGGGCGTGCTGCGTACCAGCACGCTCTTCCACAAGTACCTGGGCTGAGCCGGACGGGTTACCGTTGGAGGCGATATGACAACCAAGACCTCCAAGGGCGCCAGGCCCGAGCCGCTCGACGCCCGCCTGGACGCGATCGGCAAGCTGCCCTCCCGCGCCAAGTTCCACCTGCCCGGCCGGGAGCGTACGGTCGCCGTGACGTTGGGCGAATCGGGTGTGCGCTGGTACGCGTACGACTTGGTCGCGCGTCGCCTGGGCCCCGCGAAGCCCAGCAAGGAAGGCCGGCAGACCCCGTACCGCGGGCACCCGGTGTTCGTCGCCCAGCACGCCACCGGCACCTGCTGCCGGGGCTGCCTCGAAGAACTGCACGCCATCCCCAAGGGCCGGCCGCTGGACAAGGCCGAGCTCAACTACGTCGTCAACGTCATCTGCCTGTGGCTGACCCGCGAGATCGGCCCGGTCGCCAAGCCGAGCGGTCGCGCGGCCCGCGCCCCGCGCTCGGCGATGCCGACCATCCCGGAGAACCCGACGGGCTCCACCAGGTCCACCCGCGCGACCCGCGCGGCGCGCTCGCGCTGACCATCGTCCGGGCCGCTCCCGAGGCTCGTCCTCAGGAGCCGCCCGGCCCGCTCGGTGCGGGTGCCGCCGGAGCCGGGCCGCCCGAGGGCGGGTCCGTCAGGGGCAGGTCGGCGGAGAAGGCACCCCACTTCCCGTCGGGCAACTGGCCGCGGATCTTGAGCACATGCCCGGCCACCGGCCGGTCGCCCAGCGGAAGGCTGTACCGCGCCGTCCCGGGCGGCGGGGCCACGCCCCACATCACCGTGGTCAGAAACTTCCCGTCCAGGTAGACCTCGTAGCTCGCGACCGTCCCGTCGACGTCCGGCGGTGTCCAACTCAGGTCGACGTAGGTGCCGTCCTCCGCGCTCCGGGGCACCGCCCGCAGCCCCGTCGGCGCGGTGTCGCGACCGTCCCCGGCGCCCTGCTCGGTGACCACGGTCACCGCGTTGCTCTCCGGCGACTTGTTGTCCGCCGCGTCCCGGGCGGTGACGGTGAAGCGGTACTCGGTGCCCGGTTGCAGGCCGCTGACCACCGCCGTGGTCAGGCCCCCGGCGACGCTGTGCACCCGCACGCCGGCCTGCCAGATGTCGTAAGCGCTCACCCCCACGTCGTCCGTGGCGGCCTCCCACGCCAGCGTCGCGCCGGCGGACCCGCGGGCCTGCCCGCGCACGTCGCGCGGCGCGGTCGGCGGCACCCGCTCGCCCTGGGCCACGGACAGCGTGGTGGCCGGCACCGCCGCACTGGCCGGTGACACGTTCCCGGCCCGGTCCCGCGCCCGCACGGAGAACGAATACGCGGTCCCCGGGGTCAGCCCGCCGACGTCGACCATGTGCCGTCCGCCCTTCACGTCCAGCACCTTCGCGTCCCCGCGATACACCTCGAAGACCGCGACGTCCGGATCGGCGCGCCACATCACGTGCACCGTCACCGAACTCGACGCGAGCGCGCTGACCTCACCGGGCACCGCCGGCGCCGAGGTGTCCTTCCCGTCCCCGGAACAGCCCACCGCCCCCAGCGCAACGGCCAACCCGGCCAAGCCGATCCATGCCATTCGTCGCGCCACGATGCCTCTCTCCAACGAGAGCAAATTGGTCTAGACATATATGACACAGCATCCGCCCCACGAACAAGAGACGAAGCATCGCGCTTCTCGATCATTCGGTCTTCGGGGCTACTTGCTCAGCGTGTTGGCTCCCACGATGAACAGTCCGAGCAGCATGTCCACGCCGCCGACCCGGCAGGCCGCGGCCCAGCTCCGGCCGGCCACCCGGGCCGCCGACAGGCCCCAGCCGAACAGGGTCGCCGTGTTCAGGAGCAGCACCACCTCGATCGCGGCCTCCTCGCCCCACCACCCCGCCCGCGCGCCGAGCAGCGCGGCCACCGTCGGCAGTACCGCGGCCACCAGCGGCCACTCGGTCAGCACGGACCGCGCGGTGCTCGCGGCGACCGCCGTCGGGTCCGCGGTGCGGTGCGCGATGGCATGCGCGTAGCCGTGCGCCGCGGCCGACGCCAGCGCCGCGAGCAGCACCCACAACGCGTCGTAGCCGGGGTTGGGCACCCCGCTGTCCTGCGTCAGGGCGGCGGCCATCGCACTGGCCAGCACCGTCCCGTACACGCCGCCGAACAACAGTCGCTGCACGGGCTCGGCCCGCCGGCCGGGCGCGCCCGATGCACCGGAGCCGCCGAAGCGCCTGGAGCCGCCGAACAAGATCCCACCTCCCGAAGACCCACAAATCATGTCATTTCGGAAGGCGAGGCAGGGTGCCGGGGCGACTCGACCCGTCGGATTCGGGTGGCGGAGCACTCCGGAGTGCGCCCGCGGCCCCCTCGCCCGGTCAGGCGCCGGGGGTGTCCTCGTCGCCCTTGGCCGCTTCCCGCGCGGCGAGGGACGGGCGGGGGGTGTCGGCCGGCCAGTTGCTCTGGTTGACGTTCACCCGCTTGAGCTGCTTGTTCATCGACTTGAGCAGGAGCCAGGTGGCGACCGCGATCGCGGCGACCACCACGAACCCGAGCAGGCCGGGCGTGACCTTGCTCTCCTCGACCGCGAGCTGGAGCGCGAGCGGTGTCATGACGAACTACCTCCTGGATGGGAACCCCTGGTGAACAAGAGTGACATCCGATCGGCAGGACGTATGCACCGAGGGCCCGGAGAGAAGTTCTCCGGGCCCTCGTTCGGACGATTTCCCGACCGTCAGTGCCGCACGCCGACCCGGACGCCCGCGAACAGGTCGTCCTCGGGCAGGTCGGTGTCCACCAGCGAGCGGACCAGTTCGTAGTCCTCGGTCGGCCACACCTCGCGCTGCACCGAGATCGGCACCCGGAACCAGAAGCCGTCCGGGTCCACCTGGGTGGCGTGCGCGATGAGCGCCCGGTCGCGGGTCTCGAACCAGTCGGCGCACGGGATGCGGGTGGTGATGTCCCGCTCGTCGCGGTCGCCCCACCGCTCCAGCCACTCGCCGTACGGCGACTCCAGGCCGCGGCTGAGCATGCCCTCGTGCAGCGCCTCGATCCGGGCCCGGGAGATGCCCTGGTTGTAGTACAGCTTCAGCGGTTGCCACGGCTCGCCGGAGTCCGGGTACGCGTCCGGGTCGCCGGCGGCGTCGAAGGCCACCATGGTGATCTTGTGCGTCTGGATGTGATCGGGGTGCGGATAGCCGCCGTTCTCGTCGTACGTGGTGACCACATGCGGACGGAACTCACGGATCAACCGGACCAGCGGCTCCGCCGCCTTGTCCACGTCCAGCACCGCGAAGCAGCCGTCCGGCAGCGGCGGCAGCGGGTCGCCCTCGGGCAACCCCGAGTCCTCCCAGCCCAGCCACGCCTGCTGCACGCCCAGGATCGCGCGTGCCGCGTCCATCTCTTTGCGGCGTACCTCGTGAATATTGGCCTCGATCTCCGGGTTGCCCTGGAGAGCGGGGTTGAGCACCGAGCCGCGTTCGCCGCCGGTACAGGTCGCGACGAGGACCTCGGCCCCCTCGGCGACATAGCGCGCCATGGTGGCCGCGCCCTTGCTCGACTCGTCGTCGGGGTGCGCGTGCACCGCCATCAGCCTCAGCCGATCGTCACTCACCGGAACGTCGCTCCTCATCCGTGCCCCGTGTCCCAGCCGCCGGGTCGTACCGCCGGGACCTGTCGAGGGCCGCTCTTGCACCGGACATATAGTGGCCGATAGATCTCGCTCGGGCGCAAACCCGAACCCGTCCCGCAGGAGACCAGGAGACCCGGTGAGCGCAACGCCCGTCACCCGTTACGGCAAGGGCGCCACCCGAAGCGATCGCAAGCTGCGGATCGCCTTCGCGGTTTTCATGGTCGTGCTGGTGGCCGGGACGGTGTGGATCGGCCTCGATGTGGCGAACCCCGGCGTGCGCGGGTCTATTCCGAGCTTCAGGGTCACCTCGGATTCCTCGGTCGAGGTCCGGGTGGAGATCCGCAAGGACGCCGACAAGGAAGCCGTCTGCGTACTGCGCTCGCGCGATCGGGACGGCGCCGAGGTGGGCCGCCGCGAACTGCGCTTCGCCAAGGGCGACAAGCGCATCGAGCGCACCGAGACGCTCCAGACGGCGGGCCGGCCCAACACCGCCGAGCTGGAGGATTGTCACACCGTCGGCTGATCGGCCGGCCGGGTGCCGGGCAGGGGCCGGCCGCCCGAGCCGCCGGATGCCGCCCGAGTCCGGGTGACTGCCCGAGACGTCGGGAGATTGTTACTCTCGAAGCTTCGTCCCCTCACGACCCGAGGTGTTCACACCGCGGACGGTGAGGGGGCGCTGGTATATGTGACCCCTCCCGTGCCGCCCGGGCTCGTCCCGAGGGCCGGTCGGGTCGCGTGTACCTCTTTCGTACGCACCGTGTACGCAACCCTGTCGCAGACCTACGAGGAGCACCCCGTGACCCAGACCAGCGAAAGCGTCACCTGGCTCACCCAGGAGGCGTACGACCGGCTGAAGGCCGAGCTGGAACACCTGTCGGGTCCCGCCCGTTCCGAAATCGCCGTGAAGATCGAAGAGGCCCGCCAGGAAGGCGACCTCAAGGAGAACGCGGGCTACCACGCGGCCAAGGAGGAGCAGGGCAAGCAGGAGCTGCGGATCCGCCAGCTCATCGGCCTGCTCCAGAACGCCAAGGTGGGCGAGGCCCCCGCGGACGACGGCGTGGTCGAGCCCGGCATGGTCGTCACCGTGATCTTCAACGGCGACCGGGACGACCCCACCACCTTCCTGCTCGGCTCGCGCGAGGACGCCGTGAGCGACGTGGACGTCTACTCGCCGCAGTCCCCGCTGGGCAAGGCGATCAACGGCAAGTCGGTCGGCCACCAGGCCACCTTCGCGTTGCCGAACGGCAAGAGCACCAGTGTCGAGGTCCTGGCGGCCAAGCCCTACAAGGGCTGAGCAACGACCCGAAGCGGCCCGCGCTCCCGGTATTCGGGAGCCGGGCCGCTTGCGTTCTCCCGGGCGAGGCCCGTGCTCAGCCGGTCGCCCGGAGGTACTTGCGGACCGCGAGCGCTCGGAAGAGCACGATGATCAGGGCCGACCAGAGCAGCGAGGCCCAGACCGGGTGCTGCATCGGCCAGGCGTCGGACTGCACGACGCCCGGGTTGCCGAACAACACCCGCGCGGCCTGAACGGTCGCGCTGAACGGGTTCCACTCGGCGATGTGCCGCACCCAGGGCGTCATCTGGCTGGAGTCCACGAAGGCGTTCGAGATGAACGTGACCGGGAACAGCCAGATGATCCCGCCCGAGGTCGCCGCCTCCGGGGTTCGTACGGACAGCCCGATCAGCGCGCCGATCCAGGTGAAGGCGTAGCCCAGGAGCAGCAGCAGGCCGAAGCCGGCCAGCACCCGCCCGGCGGTGGTCGGATCGGCCGATCCGGTGCGCCAGCCCACGATCAGCGCGACGACCGCGAGAACGAGCATCGTGATGGCGGTCTGGACGAGATCGGCCACCGTGCGGCCGGTCAACACGGCACCGCGCGCCATCGGCAGCGAGCGGAACCGGTCGATCAGCCCCTTCTGCATGTCGTCCGCGATGCCGGCGGCCGATCCCGCGGTGGCGAACGTGACGGTCTGTGCGAAGATGCCCGCCATCAGGAAGTCTTTGTAGACGTCGGCGTCGGTACTGCCACCGACGTTCATCGAACCGCCGAAGACGTACGTGAACAGCACCACGAACATCACCGGCTGGATGACGCCGAAGAGGATCATCTCCGGAATCCGGGTCATCCGAATCAGATTCCGGCGGGCGATGACCAGGGAATCGTGGATGGAGCGCGCCACATCGCCGCGGGCGGCGGGCGCCAATGTCTTCGACGCGAGGGTTGTCGTCTCGGTGCTCACCGGCCCTCGACCTCCAGTCCGGTCGGGTTTCGCGGCGCGGCCGCGGGGGTTTGGGTCGGCAGGGCCGTCCCGGCCGTTACTGCCATCGCTGCCATCACTGCTTCACCGCCTTGGCACGGCCACGCTGCGGGCCGTCCTCGCTCGGGTGCTCGTCGTCCTCGTTGCCGGTGCCGGTGTTGCCCTCACCCTCTGTGGCATGGCCGGTCAGCGAGATGAACACGTCGTCCAGGGTGGGCCGGCGCAGCCCGATGTCGTCTATCTCGATGCCACGCGCGTCGAGTTCGCGGATGATCTCGGCGAGCAGCTTGGCGCCGCCGGTGACCGGGACGGTGATCCGCCGCTGGAGCTTGACCACGCCCAACTCGCCCTTGCCGAACGAGGTCAGCATCTCGCTCGCGTCGGCGAGGCGCTCCGGATCGTGCACGACCACCTCGACCCGCTCGCCGCCGACCTTGGCCTTGAGCTGGTCGGCGGTGCCGCGGGCGATCACCTTGCCGTGGTCGACCACCGCGATGTCGTGCGCGAGGTGGTCGGCCTCCTCCAGGTATTGCGTGGTCAGCAGCAACGTGGTGCCGCCCGCGACCAGTTCCTCGATCACCCGCCACAACGCCATGCGGTTGCGCGGGTCGAGCCCGGTGGTCGGCTCGTCCATGAACATCACCGGCGGGCTGACCACGAGCGCCGCGGCCAGGTCGAGCCGGCGGCGCATGCCGCCCGAATAGGTCTTGGCGGGTCGGTCCCCCGCCTCGGACAGGTCGAACTGGGTGAGCAGTTCGTCGGCCCGACGCTTGGCGTCTCGACCGCTGAGCTGGTACAGCTCGCCGACCATCCGCAGGTTCTCCCGGCCGGTCAGATACTCGTCGACGGCGGCGAACTGGCCGGACAGGCCGATCGAGCGGCGGACCGCGTTGGGGTTCTTGAGCACGTCGTGACCGGCCACCACGGCTCGCCCGGAATCGGGTTCGAGCAAGGTGGTCAGCACACGTACGCATGTCGTCTTGCCTGCGCCGTTCGGTCCGAGCAGGCCCAGGACGGTGCCCGTGGGCACACTCACGTCCACGCCGTCGAGCGCTCGGACCGAGCCGAAGGTCTTGACGAGACCTTCGGCGACGATCGCTTCCTGCATATCGGTGGATCACTCCTCGTGCGGATGGGGCATGGGGGCGGGCCGATCGATTCAGATCTCCACCATGCGCCCAACGCACCGAGCATGCGACCGTTTTTCTCCGGAAGCGTAACTCTGCGTATCCGGTCGACGGCGCTTCCGTGATCGCCCGCTCGTGCGTCGACGACCCCGACTGCCTCTCGGCCGCGTCCTCCGTGGACGGACATGGCTTGGCTTGCCAGCCAAGCACACGGCACCGACAACGCGACGACGACCCCGAACGGCCGACCCGGCGATGCTCTCCTGCGGGCGCGGATCGGCACCGGCCCCGGCGGCTCGACTCCCGTCGACGGCTCGGCGCTCGCCGACGGTTCAGCTCTTGCTGACCGTGTACCCCGCGCCGTACAGCGCCTCGACCACGGCCGCGCAGTGGCTGCGGCCCTTGGTCTCCAACTGCAGGTCCACGTCCGCCTCGCCGACCCGCAACGTCGCGTCGGTACGCACGTGCGACACCGCCGCGATGTTGGCGTCGGTCTCCGCCAACCGGCCCAGCAGGGTGGCCAACGCGCCGGGGCTGTCCGGAATGCGCACTCGCAGCGACAGGTAGCGCCCGGCCGAGGCCAGGCCGTGCCGGAGCACCCGCAACATCAGCAGCGGGTCCACGTTGCCGCCGGACAACACCGCCACCACCGGGCCCTCGACCGGCTCGTCGGACTCCAGCAGCGCCGCCACCGACGCGGCGCCGGCGGGCTCGACCACCAGCTTGGCCCGCTCCATGCACAGCAGCAGGGCCTGCGACAGGGATTCCTCGCCCACCGTGCGGATGCCGTCCGTGTGCTCGCGGATCAGCGCGAACGGGACCTCGCCGGGGCGGCCGACCGCGATGCCGTCGGCCATCGTGCCGAACGACGGCAGCGACACCGGTGCGCCGGCGGCGAGCGAGGGCGGGTACGCGGCGGCCGACGCCGCCTGGACGCCGATCACCTTGACGTCGGGGCGAAGTGCCTTGACCGCGACGGCGATTCCGGCCAACAGGCCGCCGCCGCCGGTGCCCACCAGGATGGTCTTGACGTCGGGGCACTGCTCCAGGATCTCCAGGCCGACGGTGCCCTGACCGGCCACCACGTCGCGGTGGTCGAAGGGGTGGATGAACACCGCCCCGGTCTCGTCCGCGTACGCGCGCGCGGCGGCGAGCGCGTGCTCGACGTTGTCGCCGCCCAGGATCACCTCGGCGCCGTACGAGCGGGTCGCGGCCACCTTGGGCAGCGGCGCGCCGGCCGGCATGAACACGGTGGACGCGACGCCCAGGGTGCGGGCCGCGAGCGCGACGCCCTGGGCGTGGTTGCCGGCGCTGGCCGCGACCACGCCGCGGGCGCGCTCGGCCTCGGACAGACCCGCGATCCGCACGTACGCGCCGCGAATCTTGAAGGACCCGGTGCGTTGCAGGTTCTCGCACTTGAGGTGGACCGGCGTGCCGATTCGGTCGGTCAGCGCCCGACACGGCCTGATCGGGGTCTCGCGAATGACGCTCTCCAGCATCTTTCGCGCGATGCGGATGTCGTGGAGGGTCACCGTGGCCGGGGCTGGGCTGCTCATACGCCGAGTGTCGCACCAACCGCCCGTGCGGATGCGCCGGGTCTCCTTCCGCCCCGGTGGTCCCGGGAGTTCAGGAGCCGGCCGGGTTGCGGCTCTGCCGGCGCTCCATCGAGGCGTTGAATCGGGTGAGCAATTCGGTGAACCGCTCGCGGTCGTCCAGGCTCCAGCCCGCGCAGATCTCCGCCATCAGGCGCTGCCGGGCGTTGCGCACCTGGTGCAGCCGATCCCGGCCCTCGGCGGAGAGTTCGAGCAGCACGGCGCGGCCGTCGTCGGGATTGGGCACCCGATCCACCAGGCCCTGTTCGACCAATGGGGTGACCTGCCGGGTCACCGTGGACGAGTCGATCGTCATCGCCTGCGCGAGGGCCTTGACGCCCATCGGCCCGCCCGTCTCCAGCCGGCCGAGCAGCAGGTAGGCCGCCCGGTCCATCGAGTTGCGCAGTTCGCCTACGGCACCGAGCCGGGTCTGCTCGGCGCGGCGCGCGAACAACGCCACCTCGTGCTGCAGGCGGTCGTAGAGCGGGTCGGCAGAGCCGGTGGGGTCGTCATGGGCCTGGTCCGCTGTCATCGCCGCTCGTTCGTCGATCGGATGTGGTGCTCCGAAGGATATTGCGCGGACCAAGATCGGCGGGCCCGACCGCTCGATTCCACCCCCCTTCGAGGGCCGCACGTTTTACCGTGGCGACAACGAAGTGTGGTGTCGTCGTCGCGCCCGGTGGGGGCTCGGCCGGCGGCGACAGCCGACAGGGGCCGACATGTCGCGATACGCGACTACCCGAACAGGTGTGGGGCAGCAACACAAGTGAGCGGCGACGGCAACGGGCCGGCCCCAGGGCATCCGCTCGGCAGACCTGCGGGAGGGACCGTGCACAGGCGCGACGCTCGCGAGTTCGATCTCTTCGTGCAGACCGTCGGCACCCAACTGTTGCAGGCCGCCGACCTGCTCACCGGCGACCGCCGACGTGCCGAGCGTCGGGTCGAGCGGGCTCTGGCGCATGCGTGTGTGCACTGGAACAGATCGCCCGGCCAGGATCCGGTCCGCACCGCGTGGCGGGCGCTGATGGCCGGATACCTGGACCCCTGGCGGCCGGGGCCGCGCGGCTATCGGGGCGAACTCCCGGACGGGGGCGAACCGTTCACCACGCTGGATCGACTCGGCCGGGTCGAGCGGGCCGCCGTGGTGCTGCGTTTGTACGCCCGCCTGGACGAGTACGACGCGGCCGAGGCGCTGGGGTTGCCGATCGAGACGGTGGCTCTCGCGTGGCGGCGCGGGATGGCCCGGATGCCGGCCGCCGGCCTGCCGGCGCCCGATCGCGCGCGGTCGGTCGCGAGCGCGGAACCGATCCGATGAGCGTGACGGCGCCGACGCCGGGGGCGGCGGACCCGGAGGAGATACCCGAGCCGCCGCGGTTCCCGTACCGGCCGCTGCCCGCGAACCTGGCCCACCGGGTACGGCGGCGGGCGTACCTGCACCGGCTGCGGCACCTGCTCGCCTCGGGCCTGTTGGCCGGTGCGGCGATCGGCGGGTGGCTGGCCACCCCGGGGACCGGCGGCGGAGGCGGGTTGCCGCCGGCGCCACCGGCCCCGACCCCGCTGTGGCCGGTCGAGAACGAGACGCCGCGGTCGCCGCGGACCGACGTCGGGCTCGGCGGCGCGGTGTGGATCGGCGACGCGGGTCCCGAATACGGTTCGTCGTGGTGTCTGGGCAGTGTGACCGAGCCGAGCGAACCGACCGCGCCGGGCGCGCCGATCTGCCACTTCCTGCCGACTCCCGGCCGGCTGGACACGATGGCCCTGGACCCGGGCGTGTACGCGCCGACCGGGCGGCGCCTGGTGGTCGCGGTCCTGGTCGGCCAGAGCATGCCCGCCCCGGCGGTACGCGGCGAACTGCGCGAGGCCGCCGGCGCGCAACAGATGCGCCTGGACCGCCCGCCCGGCCTGCCCGGCGTCGCCTACCTGTGGGCGTTCGCCACCGACATCCCGGTCTCGATCACCGTCTACGACGAGACCGGCAACCTGGTGACCGCGTGCTCGGCGTGCTCGGAGACGACGCGTTAGGCAGGCCGGTCGAAGGGTCAGCGCAGCGCCTGCTCCAGGTCCGCCAGCAGGTCGTCGGCGGACTCGATGCCCACGGACAGCCGGACCAGGTCGCCGGGCACCTCCAGCGGCGAGCCGGCCGCCGACGCGTGGGTCATCCGGCCCGGGTGCTCGATCAGCGACTCGACGCCGCCGAGCGACTCGCCCAGGATGAACAACTCGGTCCGGTTGCACACCTGTACGGCGGCATCCTCGCCGCCGTTCACCCGGAACGACACCATGCCGCCGAACGCCTTCATCTGCTTGACCGCGACGTCGTGTCCCGCGTGCCCGGGCAGCCCGGGATACAGCACCTCGCGCACCCTGGGGTGGCGCGACAGCAGGTCCACGACCCGCTCGGCGTTCGCGCAGTGCCGGTCCATCCGGACCCCGAGGGTCTTGAGACCGCGCAGCGTCAACCACGCGTCGAACGGCGCGGGCACCGCGCCCATCGCGTTCTGGTGGAACACCAACTCGGCGGCCAACGCGGTGTCGTTCACCACGAGCGCGCCGCCGATGACGTCGGAGTGCCCGCCCATGTACTTCGTCGTGGAGTGCACCACGACGTCGGCGCCCAGCGTCAGCGGTTGCTGGAGGTAGGGCGAGGCGAACGTGTTGTCCACCACGAGCAGCGCCCCCGCGTCGTGCGCGACGCTCGCCAGCGCGGCGATGTCGGCGACGCCGAGCAGCGGGTTGCTCGGCGTCTCGCACCACACGAGCCGGGTCACGCCCGGCCGGATCGCGGCGCGCACCGCGTCGAGGTCGCCGGCGTGCGCGGGGGTGTGGTCGATGCCCCATCGGGAGGCGACCTTCGCGAAGAGTCGGAAGGTGCCGCCGTAGGCGTCGTCCGGGATCACCGCGTGGTCGCCGGGTGCGCACAGGGAGCGCAACAGGCAATCCTCGGCGGCCAGACCGGACGCGAAGGTCAGTGCCCTGGTGCCGTTCTCCAGGGCCGCGATGCACTCTTCGAGCGCGGTACGGGTCGGGTTGCCGGAACGGCTGTACTCGTAGCCGCCACGCAGCCCGCCGACGCCGTCCTGCTTGTACGTGGACACCTGGTAGATCGGCGGAACCACGGCCCCGGTCAGCGGGTCGGGTTCCTGCCCGGCATGGATCGCCAGGGTCTCAAAGCCGTGCGATTGGGTCATGACCGGAACGTTAGTCGCCCGGGCGGGCGGGCGCTGACGCGTCACTCGGGCGAGGGCGCGCGTTCGGGCGGACAGCGCTACCGGCGCAGCAGACGGTCCAGCATCAGGCGGGCCGCCTGGGTGGTGCGGGTGCGTACCTCGGGCATGCGGTCGGCGGCGGGAGCGCTGAAGTAGGCGGACATCACCACGGTGTCCTTGCGCAGCGTCAACACGACGTAGGGGTACGGTCCGCCGCCGCCCTTGGGGTACATCAGGCCCTCCTCGGCGAACACCTCGTCGGCCTCGGCGAACGGGGGTTGCTCGGCGCCGGGGGTGTCCTTGGCCTGGGTGCCGTCCGTGTAGGTGCGGGTCGGGCAGCGGTCCTTGACCTGGTGCGCGTTCTGTACCTGCTCGTGCGCGCCGCGCACGTCCTTGTGCACGACCACCGTGGTGCTGCCGCTGGAGAGCACCTTGGTCTGTGCGGTGTCCGACAGTTGCACCTGGCGCACCCACTGGCCGGTGATGCTCGGTGCCAACGGCACGGTCTGCTGGGTGCAGTCGGCGGCGTAGTCCGTCCAGGTCTCGCCGGCGAACTCGTAGGTGCCCTGCTTGGCGAAGCCGGTACCCCAGTCCTCCGGGGTGAGGGCGAGCGACGCGGCCAGGGCCTGGGCCTGTTCCGGGGTGCGGCTCGGCGGTGCGGACGTGGCCGGCGTGGCGGACGGACGGGTGGTGGTCGGGCCGGGGCCCTTGACCACCGGGGAGGTGCCGCTGGGCGCGCCGTTCGGGGTGATCGCGAACGGGTCGTCGCCGCCGTCGGCGCAGCCCGCGAGCAGCAGGACGCCCAGCACCGGACCGATCGCGCGAACCGCCGCCCGGTTTCCGCCGCCTGCGCGTATGGCGCCCGTGCGTATGCCGCCCGTGCGTATGCCGGTGCCTGTGCGTATGCCTGTGCCATACATGCCGACGACCCCCCGTGAAGCGTGGAGCCCCATGGTAATCAGCGTGGTCGCGCCGGGTCAGCGCAGTTGCGTCCGGGTGCGCACGACCATCCTGGCCAGTGCGTCGATGGCCTGGTCCTTGGCCGACTCGAAGGTCTTGTCGCCTCGGTCCACGACCGCCGCGGTGAGCACCATCTGGCCTTGACGGGCCGTCACCCATACGTACTGGAAGGGCGATCCGCCGCCCTTGGCGAACCACTTGGCGCGCGCCAGGTGCACCTCGTCGATGCCCGGCACGGTCAGGTCATAGACCTGGATGTCGTTCAGCTTCTCGTCTCCGACGAGCACCTGGTTGGGGCAGCGTCGGCCGTCGGCGATACCGATCCGCATGTCGGTCTGCGCCGCCGCGGTGCTGGAGTAGACGGTCGCCGAGGACGTCGCGAGCGTCTTGCTCAGGTTGTCCACGCTCGGTTGGCCGTCCGGGATGTACACGTAGCGCGACAGGGTCGCGAGTGCGCCCGCCGTGGTGCCCTGGACGACCTGCTTGCAGTCGGTGCCGGTGACCACCCGATCCAGGCCGCCGTACTCGTAGTTGCGCTCCTGGGGGACGTAGGTCGGACCCCAGTCCTTGGGCACCAGGGCGACCCCCGCGACCAGCGTCTTGGCCTGCGCGGCGCTCAGTTGCACATCGGCGCGGGTGGTCGTGGTGGGGCTCGGGGGCGCGCTGGTCGTCGGCGGCGCGGAGGTGACCGGGTCGAGCGGGGGAGGCGGCGGCGGACCGGGCCGATCCGTACTCGCGCTCGCACTGGGCGAGTCGGTCGCCCCCAGGCCGAACGGACCGCTCTTGGACGAACCCCCCTGGCACCCGACCACGAGCGCACCGCTCACGATCAGGGCCGCCCCCACCGCCGTCACCCGCATCATGGAATGCCCCCGATTCCCAACGTCGCCTCGACCCCATTGAAGCCGCTGCCGAAGCCTCTCGTGCGCGAACGCCCGCACTGCGGGCCCATTTCGACGCGATCCACGACCTCGGCACGGCCGTCGTTCCGGCCCTGGTCGGGGTCTACGCGGGTTCCGTGTGAATTCCATGGGAGTGGGACCGACGGACGACGACCCGGCCGGACCGCGGGTGTCGTGGCGCTCGGCGGGGGATCGGGGCCCAACGGGGCGGGCAAGACCACCACGATCCGGATCCTGGCCACGTTGACCCGGCCCTCCGGCGGCACCGCCCGGGTCCTCGGTCACGACGTGAGGACCCAGGCGAACGCGATTCGGGCCCGAGTGGCGGTGACCGGCCAGTTCGCCTCCCTCGACGAGGACCTGACCGGATACGAGAACCTGCTGATCCTCGGCCGACTGCACGGCTTGTCCCGGTCCGCCTGCCGCCGGCGCGCCGACGACCTGCTCGCCGCGTTCGACCTGACCGGTGCGGCCGGCCGCCCGGTCGGCGGCTACTCGGGCGGCATGCGCCGGCGGCTCGACATCGGCGCCGGCCTGATCGTGACTCCCGACCTGCTGTTCCTGGACGAGCCGACCACCGGCCTCGACCCGCGCAGCCGCAACCAGGTGTGGGAGCTGGTCCGTCGGGTCGCCGCGGCCGGCACCACGGTGCTGCTCACCACCCAGTACCTGGAGGAGGCCGACCGGCTCGCCGAGCGGATCGCGGTCGTCGACCACGGCCGGATCGTGGCCGAAGGCACCAGCACCGAGCTCAAGTCCCGGGTCGGATCGGGCACCCTGCAACTCCGGCTCCTGGACGGCGAACAGCGTCCACAGGCGCTGCGGATCCTGGCGCCGGCCGTCCGCGACCCCGCCGTCGTCCTGGGCATCGCCAACGCCGTGCTGATGCCGCTGTCCTTCGCCGGCAACGTCTTCGTCCGGCCGAGCACAATGCCCGGCCGGCTGCAAGCCTTCGTCGAGATCAACCCGCTCAGCCACGTCGCGAGCGCGGCCCGCGCCCTGATGGGCGGCACCGGCGGCACCGGCGAGATCCTCTGGTCCCTCGCCGCAACCGCCACCCTCACCCTCATCTGCGGCCCGATCACCCTCCACCTCTACGGCAGACGGGACTGACGACGAATCCGGCCAGACCGCGCCGACGCGCCGGGGGTTGCCGGCTCCGGCCGGGGTCGGCACGCGAGGATGGCGGTATGCCGAATCGTCTTGCGGGATCCACGTCGCCCTACCTGCTCCAACACGTCGACAACCCCGTCGACTGGTGGCCGTGGGGTGAGGAGGCGTTCGCGGAGGCCCGTCGTCGTGATGTCCCGATCCTGCTCAGCGTCGGGTACAGCGCGTGCCACTGGTGTCACGTGATGGCCCACGAGTCCTTCGAGGACGAGGCCACCGCCGAGATCGTCAACGCGAACTTCGTCGCGATCAAGGTCGACCGCGAGGAACGGCCGGATGTGGACGCGATCTACATGGAGGCCACGGTCGCGATGAACCACGGTCAGGGCGGCTGGCCGATGACCGTGTTCGCCACGCCCGACGGGGAGCCGTTCTTCTGCGGCACCTATTTCCCGAGCGAGGCGCGCCGGGGGATGCCCTCGTTCCGGCAGATCATGTACAAGATCACCGAAGCCTGGGTCGACCGCAACGACGAGGTGCGCCGCACCGGCCTCCAGGTCGCCACCTCCCTGGCCGCCCCGCGCGACCTGCACACGGGCGGCGAGGCGCCGACCGCCGAGGATCTGGACCGGGCGCTGACCCTGCTCGCGCGCGACTACGACGGTGCGCGCGGCGGCTTCGGCGGCGCGCCCAAGTTCCCGCCGTCGATGGTGTTGGAGTTCCTGCTGCGGCACCACGCCCGGACCGAGTCCGAGGCGGCGCTGGAGATGGCCCAGGAGACCTGCGAGGCGATGGCCCGGGGCGGCATCTACGACCAACTCGGCGGCGGCTTCGCGCGGTACTCGGTGGACGAGGCGTGGGTGGTGCCGCACTTCGAGAAGATGCTCTACGACAACGCCCAGTTGATCCGGGTGTACACCCACCTGTGGCGGGCCACCGGGAGCGAGTTCGCCCGGCGGATCGCGCTGGAGACGGCCGACTTCGTGGTCGGCGAACTGCGGACCCCCGAGGGCGCGTTCGCTTCCGCGCTGGACGCGGACAGCCCGGACCCGGACGGGAAGTCGGTCGAGGGCGCGTTCTACGCCTGGACCCCGGCGCAACTGGTCGAGGTGCTGGGCGAGGCGGACGGCGCGTGGGCGGCCGAGGTGTTCGCGGTGACCGAGGAGGGCACCTTCGAGCACGGCATGTCCGTCCTGCAACTGCTCGACGACCCCGAGGACGTCGAGCGACTGACCGACGTACGGGCGAGGTTGCTGGCCGCCCGCGCGGAGCGGGCCCGGCCGAGCCGGGACGACAAGGTGGTGGCCGCGTGGAACGGGCTGGCCATCGCCGCGCTGGCCGAGGCCGGCACCCTGTTCTCCCGCCCTGACCTGCTCGACGCCGCGCTCGCGGCGGCCGACCTGCTGCTCGCGGTGCATCTGGGCGGCGACGAGGACGACGAGCTGGGCGACCGGCTGGTACGCACCTCGCGCGACGGCCGGCCGGGGCCGAACGCGGGTGTCCTGGAGGACTACGCGGACGTGGCCGAGGGTTTCCTCGCGCTGTACGCGGTGACCTCGGACGACGCGTGGCTGACCTTCGCCGGCGTGCTCGTGGACGTGGTGCTGGGGCACTTCGTGGACGAGGACGGGGCGCTGTACGACACCGCCGACGACGCCGAGGAACTCTTCCGCCGACCGCAGGACCCCACCGACGGCGTCACCCCGTCGGGCTGGACCGGCGCGGCCGGCGCGCTGCTGGGCTACGCGGCGCACCTGGGCTCGGAGGACCACCGCGAGGCCGCCGGCCGCGCGCTGGGCCTGGTCAAGGTGTTGGCCGCGCAGGCCCCGCGCATGGTCGGCTGGGGCCTGGCCGTCGCCGAGGCGTGGCTGGACGGGCCACGCGAGATCGCCGTGGTCGGCCCGCGCGACGACGACGCGACCTGGGCGCTCTACCTGACCGCGCTGATGTCCACCGCCCCCGGCGCGGTGGTCGCGATGGGCGACCCGGCCGAGGAGTCGCCGATGCCGCTGCTGCGCGACCGGCCGCTGGTGGGCGGCCGACCGGCGGCGTACGTATGTCGGCACTTCACCTGCGACGCGCCGGTGACCGACCCGGAGCAACTGGCCGAACAGGTGCTGTCCAAGGCGGTGGCCCGGGCCTGAGACCGGCGCCCGCGCCGCCGCGGCCCCGGCGCCCACGGGCCGGGGCCGCACCGAACGACCACCGACATCACGGGTTGTGCCGCAGCCCCGTCTCCAACAGGGCGAGGGCCCGGTCGACCATGGCGACCAGGTCCCCGGTGCAGCCGGCGCGTGCCCACGCCATGATCGCCTCGGCCATCGCCGCGTTGATCGAGGCGGCGGCGACGCGCAGTTCCAGGTCGTACGGGGAGCGCCCGGAGCGGGCGGCGTACGCCTCCGCGATCAGCGTCCAGGACGACATCTGCTGCTCGTAGGTGCGCCGCCGCAGCGCCGGCACGTTGAGCACCAGCGTCATCCGGGTGGCCATCTCCGCACCGTCCACCCGGATGATCTCGCGCAGGACGTCCAGCACCCTGGTGCGCACCACCCGGAGCATGCTCATGTCGTCGGGTGCCGTCCGCAGGATCTCGATCAGGAGGGGGTCGTACTCGTCGGTGAGTACGACGTCCTCCTTGCTCGGGAAATAGCGGAAGAAGGTACTGGGCGAGATCTCCGCGGCCTCGGCGATCTGGTCGACGGTGGTCGCGTCGTAGCCGTGCTCGCGGAAGAGTCGATACGCCTCCCGGCGAATCGCCTGCCGGGTCTTGATCTTCTTGCGCTCGCGCAACCCCGCGGGCGAGCCGGGCAGGTCAGGGATGGAGGACTCCTTCGCGGTCATGCGTCGATTCTCCCGGTTCACCGACACCCGGCGCGGACCCCGGTGCGGCCACGGGGCGCCGGGGCAGGAAGATCGCCACCGCGACGGTGAACACCAGCGAGGCGATGCCACAGATCAGCAGGCTCAGATTCATGCCGTGTACGAACGCCTCGCGGGCCGAGTCGAGCAGCGTCGGGTCCGCGCCGTGGTCGGACACCTTGACCGCGCCGCCGATCGAATCGCGTGCGGCGTCGGCGACCGGGCCGGGGCGACCGGCGGTGTCGATCCGGTCCAGGTAGGCGGAGGCCAGCACACTGCCCAGGATGGCCACCCCGAGCGCGCCCGCCACCTGGCGCAGGGTCTGCACCAGGGCCGATCCCATCCCGGTGCGCTCCGGCGCCAGGTTGGCCATCACCGCGTCCATCGAGGGCACCAGCGACGTGCCCAGGCCCAGCCCGGTCACCACGAGCCAGAAGGCGGTCCGCCCGTACCCGTCGTCCGCCGAGCCGGTCGCGCCCAACAGCAGCCCGCAACCGAGCACGAACAGGCCGCTGGGGATGACCACCTTGTAGCCGAACCGCGCCGCGAGCCGGGTACTGGTCAGCGAGGCCACGAACAGCCCGCCCAGCAGCGGCAGCAGCCGCAGTCCGGTGCCGAACGCGTTGTGGCCGTCCACGCCCTGGAAGCGCTGCGGGACCAGGAACAACACGCCGGAGATCGCGAAGGACGGCACCAGGGCGGCGATGGTGGCCCACAGGAAGTTGCGGTCGCGGAAGAGCCCCAGGTCGATCATCGGCTGCCGGGCCCGGGTCTCGCGCACCACCACGCTCGCGATCAGCAGCGCCGCCGCGCCGAACAGCGCGAGCACGCGGGTGTCGGCCCAGCCCCACTCGGGCGCCTCGATCAGCGCGAAGATCAGCGTGGTCAGCGCGGCGACCACCAGCGCGGTGACCGTCAGGTCCACCTTCGGTGCCTCGGGGGAGCGCGAGACCGGCAGCAGGAAGACGCTGACGAGCAGGGCCAGCCCGACCATCGGGATGTTGATCAGGAACACCGAGCCCCACCAGAAGTGCTCCAGCAGCAGCCCGCCCAGGATCGGGCCCAGCGGGATGCCCAGGGCCGTGCTCGCGGCCCAGACCGAGATCGCCTTGCCGCGCTCGGCGGCCGGGAAGAGCGCGGGCAGGATGGACAACGACAGCGGCATGATGAACGCCCCGCCGATGCCCATCAGGGCGCGCGCCGCGATCACCCCTTCGACCGAGCCGACCAGCGCGCCGACCACCGAGCCGACGCCGAAGATCGCCAGCCCCACGAGCAGGAAGCGACGCCGGCCGTAGCGGTCGCCGATCAGTCCGGCCGGGAGCATCAGCGCCGCGAACACCACGATGTACGAGTCGGCGATCCACTGCAGGTCGCCCGTGCTCGCGCCCAGTTGCTCGCTCAGCGTCGGCATCGCCACGTTGATGATCGTGGTGTCCAGGCCGACCACCAAGAGCCCGACCACCAACGCGCCCAACGCCCACCACCGCCTGGGGTCGGGCGGAGCGTCGGCTTCGGCCGGGCGATCCGACCCCTGCTGCGTCGCATTCATGACAGTCCCCATCTATTGATTGCTTCTGCCTTCTGACAGTAGCTCTCAAAATCGAGTGACGGTCGATTTTCTCGGCAAAGAGCAGCCCAAGCTCGGGGGAAAACCCGGAAAAGCTCGAAGGCCCGCAACTCCGAACGGAGCGGCGGGCCTTCGAGGCGACGAGCGGGAGGGGATCAGTCCAGCGCGACCAGCGCGACGGCGACGAAGTGGCTCGCGAAGGCGAGCAGTGTGAAGGCGTGGAAGACCTCGTGGAAGCCGAACCACTGTGGCGAGGGGTTGGGCCGCTTGATCCCGTAGACCACCGCGCCGAGGCTGTAGAGCACGCCGCCGACGATCACCAGGACCACCACCGCGACGCCGCCCTCGCGCATGAACTCGGGCAGGTAGAACACCGCCGCCCAGCCCAGCGCGACGTAGATCGGGGTGTAGAGCCAGCGTGGCGCGCCGATCCAGAACACCCGGAAACCGATCCCGGCGAGTGCCCCGATCCACACCACCCACAGTAGGATTTGGTCGCTTTTGCCCAGCAATAGAATGGTCAACGGGGTGTAGGTGCCCGCGATGATCAGGAAGATGTTGGCGTGATCCAGCCGGCGCAGAACGGCCTCGCCGCGCGGCCCCCAGTTGCCTCGGTGGTAGACCCCGGAGGTGCCGAAGAGCATCGCCGCGGTCAGTGCGAACACGCCGCAGGCGACGCGGGATTTGGCGTCCCCGGCCAGGGCGACCAGAACTATGCCCGCGGCGACCGCGAGGGGAAAAGTCCCCGCGTGGATCCAGCCGCGCAGCTTGGGTTTGATGGGCGTCAAGGGCGCCGGGAAGGCGTGCGCGTCCACACTCATGTCGCCGAGTGTACTTACGCCCACGTAGGTTACTGGTAAGTACAAAGTGAGACGCATCACGGGAGATCTTGTCCCGGAGGGGCGCGAAAGCGCACGTCTTTGGGGTTTTCGGTCCGGTACGGGGCACAACTTCCAGGTGGGGCCCTGTCCCGGGCGGTTCTGCGCCCGGCCGACCGGATAAAATCCCCGCAACCCTCAACCCCGACGCCGGGGACTCGCCGTCCCAGGCGCGAAATGGAGCGATCGTGGCCAACGAGGTCCCGACGAAACACAGGCAGCTACTCGACTGGGTGAGTGAGATCGCCCGGCTGACTCAGCCCGACCGGATCGAATGGTGTGACGGTTCGGACGAGGAGTACCAGCGCCTCGCCGACCTCCTCGTCGAGAAGGGCACCTTCCGCAAGCTCGACGAGAACAAGCGCCCCAACAGCTACTACGCGACCTCCGACCCTCGGGATGTCGCGCGCGTCGAGGACCGGACCTACATCTGCTCCGAGAAGGAGGAGGACGCGGGTCCGACCAACAACTGGATAGCCCCGGCCGAGATGCGCACCAAGCTCGGCGGTCTGTTCGCCGGCTCGATGCGTGGCCGCACGATGTATGTGGTGCCGTTCTGCATGGGGCCGATCGGCTCGTCGCTGGCCGCCTACGGGGTGGAGATCACCGACTCCGCCTACGTCGCGGTCTCGATGCGCACGATGACCCGGATGGGCCAGGCGGTGCTCGACTTCCTGGGCACCGACGGCGAGTTCGTCAAGGCCGTGCACACCGTCGGGGCCCCGCTCGGCGAGGGCGAGGCGGACGTGCCGTGGCCGTGCAACAGCGAGAAGTACATCACGCACTTCCCCGAGGACCGGGAGATCTGGTCCTACGGTTCGGGCTACGGCGGCAACGCCCTGCTCGGCAAGAAGTGCTACGCGCTGCGGATCGCGTCGGTCATGGCGCGGGACGAGGGCTGGATGGCCGAGCACATGTTGATCCTCAAGCTCACGCCTCCCTCGGGCGCCGAGCCGAAGTTCATCGCCGCCGCCTTCCCCTCCGCGTGTGGCAAGACCAACCTCGCGATGCTCCAGCCGACCATTCCGGGCTGGACGGTGGAGACCGTCGGTGACGACATCGCGTGGATGCGGTTCGGCGAGGACGGCCGGCTGTACGCGATCAACCCCGAGGCGGGCTTCTTCGGTGTCGCGCCGGGCACCGGCGAGCACACCAACGCCAACGCGATGAAGACCATGTGGGGCAACTCGGTCTTCACCAACGTCGCGCTCACCGACGACAACGACGTCTGGTGGGAGGGCATGACCGAGGACGCCCCCGCGCACCTGGTCGACTGGAAGGGCAACGACTGGACTCCCGAGTCGGAGACCCCCGCCGCCCACCCCAACGCGCGGTTCACCGTCCCGGCCGCCCAGTGCCCGACGATCGCGCCCGAGTGGGAGGACCCGAAGGGTGTGCCGATCTCGGCCATCCTCTTCGGCGGTCGGCGCGCCAGCGCGGTGCCGCTGGTGACCGAGTCCTTCGACTGGCAGCACGGTGTCTTCCTCGGCGCGAACGTCGCCTCGGAGAAGACCGCCGCGGCCGAGGGCACGGTCGGCGAGCTGCGTCGCGACCCGTTCGCCATGTTGCCTTTCTGCGGTTACAACATGGGCGACTACATGGCGCACTGGCTGGACATCGGCCAGGCCACTTCGGCGGACAAGCTGCCGAAGATCTACTACGTGAACTGGTTCCGCAAGGACGCCGACGGCAAGTTCGTCTGGCCGGGCTTCGGCGAGAACAGCCGGGTGCTCAAGTGGATCGTCGAGCGCCTGGAAGGACTCGCCGACGGCGTCGAGTCCCCGATCGGCGTACTGCCCACGCGTGAATCCCTGGACCTCAAGGGCCTGGACCTCACCGAAACGGAGCTGGACCTGCTCCTGACCGTGGACCGCGAGATCTGGAAGCAGGAGGCCGCACTGGTCCCCGAGCACCTGGAGAAGTTCGGCTCGCACACCCCGCAGGGCCTGTGGGACGAGTACAACAAGCTGGTCTCGCGACTCGACGGCTGAAGCTGACTCGACGTCAAAATACCGGTACGCTCCGGGCCCGGCGGGATCTCTCCCGCCGGGCCCTCGGCGTTCGGAAAGCCACCCTCGGATGAGCGCGCGACACGCCGTCCGCGAGCCGACCTTCACCGCATCTTCACGCCCGCCCTCCGCCGCGTGACGTCGAGCGGGTGTCGGACGGGAGTAGGGTTTTCGGCGCGGGTGATCACGGACGGAGGAGCAGGTGGACATGGGCCTGCGGGACCTCGCATACGGCGCATACGGCAAGCGCATCGAGGCGTCGCTCGACCGTACGGTGATACCGCGTCACGTCGGCGTCATCCTGGACGGCAATCGCCGCTGGGCCAAGGCGTACGGCGAACAGGTGGCCGAGGGGCACCGCAAGGGTGCCGACAAGATCCACGAGCTGCTCACCTGGTGTGAAGAGGTCGGTGTCGAGGTGGTCACGTTGTGGCTGCTGTCCACCGACAACCTCAATCGGCCGCCGGAGGAACTGGCCGATCTGATGGTGATCATCGAGAACGCGGTCACCGATCTGGCCGCCGCGCGCCGCTGGCGGGTACACCCGGTCGGCGCACTGGACCTGCTGCCCGAACACACGCGCGAGGTGCTCAAGCGCTCCGAGACCGAGACCGCCGACCTGACCGGAGTGTTCGTCAACGTCGCGGTCGGCTACGGCGGTCGGCACGAGATCGCCGACGCGGTCCGCTCGCTGCTCGTGGAGCACGCCGGCAAGGGCACCTCGATCGAGGAACTGGCCGAGGTGCTGGACGTCGAGCACATCGCCGAGCACCTCTACACCCGCGGCCAGCCCGATCCGGACCTGGTCATCCGAACATCGGGTGAACAGCGGTTGTCCGGTTTCCTGTTGTGGCAGAGCGCGCATTCGGAGTTCTACTTCTGCGAGGCGTTCTGGCCGGACTTCCGCAAGGTGGACTTCCTGCGGGCGTTGCGCGACTACTCGGCCCGGCATCGCCGCTACGGCGCCTGACACCCGGTCACCGCCGCCGTTCACGACCGGGTTTCCATCGGCATGTGATCATCCGGTTTGTGTTGGCGGTGCCCTGGACGGGAATAACCCCGTCGGGCCGGCGCACATCCTTGTGGGCCGGTGCGATATGTGGGTGACACCCCGTCACCTGCCCGGGAGGCCCTTCCGTGCTCTACATGCTCCACAGTTCACGGCGACAGGAGGGCCGGGCACCCGGCCTTCGGGCCGGGGCCCGGACTCCGAGCGATCAGGGCGCACGGTGCGCGTGCCCTGAGAGGGGGCGAGGCACTCCGTGGCCACGATCCAACGCCGTGCTCCGCAGCACCGGACGTATGTCCTCGACACCAGCGTGCTCCTTGCCGATCCGTCGGCGCTCTTGAAGTTCGACGAGCACGAGGTCGTTCTGCCCGTCGTCGTGATCACCGAGTTGGAGGCCAAACGGCACCACCCGGAGTTGGGCTACTTCGCCCGGCACGCGCTGCGGATGTTGGACGAGCTTCGTACGCAGTACGGGCGCCTGGACGCCCCGGTGCCGATCGGGGATTCCGGCGGCACCCTGCGGGTGGAGCTCAATCACATCGACGCGACCGTGCTCCCGCCCGGATTCCGGCTGGGCGACAACGACTCGCGCATCCTGGCGGTGGCCAGGCACCTGATGGCCGAGGGCCACGATGTGACGCTGGTGTCCAAGGACGTGCCGATGCGCGTCAAGGCGTCCGCGGTGGGACTGAACGCGGAGGAGTACCGCGCCGAACTGGTGAACACCTCGGGCTGGACCGGAATGGCCGAACTCACGGTCGATTCCGCCGACATCGACGCCCTGTTCGAACACGATCGCACGCACATCGAGCAGGCCGTCGACCTGCCCTGCCACACCGGACTGGTGCTGGTCTCCGAGCGCGGCAAGGCGCTCGGCCGGGTCACCGCGGACAAGCGGGTGCGCCTGGTGCGCGGCGATCGGGACGTGTTCGGTCTGCACGGGCGCAGTGCCGAGCAGCGGATAGCGCTGGATCTGCTGCTCGACCCGGAGATCGGCATCGTGTCGATGGGCGGCCGGGCCGGTACCGGCAAGTCGGCGCTGGCGATGTGCGCGGGCCTGGAGGCGGTGCTGGAGCGCAACCAGCACCGCAAGGTGATGGTCTTCCGTCCTTTGTACGCGGTCGGTGGTCAGGAACTCGGCTACCTGCCCGGCACCGAGAACGAGAAGATGAGCCCCTGGGCCCAGGCGGTCTTCGACACGCTGTCGGCGGTCACCACATCCGACGTGATCGAGGAGGTCGTCGCCCGCGGGATGTTGGAGGTGCTGCCGCTCACCCACATCCGCGGCCGGTCGTTGCACGACGCGTTCGTGATCGTGGACGAGGCGCAGTCCCTGGAGCGCAATGTGCTGCTGACCGTGCTGTCGCGGATCGGCAGCAATTCGCGGGTGGTGCTCACCCACGACGTCGCGCAGCGGGACAACCTGCGGGTCGGTCGGCACGACGGGGTGGTCGCGGTGGTGGAAAAGCTCAAGGGACACCCGCTGTTCGCGCACGTGACCCTGACCCGGTCCGAGCGCTCGCCGATCGCGGCCCTGGTGACCGAGATGTTGGAGGACCTGCCCGGCTGACGGATGCCTGGTGAGGCCCCCGGAGGGAGTTGTTCGGCCGGCCCCGTCGGCGACGTCTCGACTGCTTCGAGACGTCGACGGCGGGGCCTTGCCGTGTCCGCATATTCCGGGTGGAAACGGTCCGCGGCGGAAAGGGAAAAGCCTTTGGCCTTCCCGGAGTTGTGATGTTCGCCACGTCTTCGAAAATTGCTTCCGAATGTTTGGCTGAGGCAGGCTGCTGGACTTGTAAGACCCTCGCGTACAGCGCTGCCCGACGACTCGACACATGACCTGCTGTACGCCGCCCGCCACACGCGCCGGACCGATCGTTCGGCGCGAGGGCCGAAATGCTCCCTCCGGGAGCGTGGGCAGACCGGGGGTTGGACTCGTACGCCGCTCGACCGCGGTGCGCGCCTGTCGGAAGGAACGTGTGTGAGCCGGATCTCGGTTCGGGGGATAGCCGTGGCATCCGCCACCGCTGTCACGGCCGTTGGCGCCGTGGTCGGATTCAGTGGCACGGGAGTTTCCGCGTCCGCCGACGCCCAGACGGTAGACGAAGCAAGCACCACGAAGCTTCTCGAGGTTCCTGCCGCCCCTGCGGCGCAGCAACTGAGCACCGGGATCACCCACCAGGCCGACGCGCAGACCGCCGCCTACGACGAGGCGCAGCGCGTACAGGCCGAAGAGGCCGCCCGGGTCAAGGCCGAGCGCGACGCCGCCGAAAAGGCCGCAGCGGAGAAGGCCGCGGCCGACAAGGCGGCGGCGGACAAGGCCGCGGCCGACAAGGAGGCCGCGGACCGCAAGGCGGCCCAGGAGCGTGCCGCCCGCTCGGACAACCGCGGCGCGGTGGAGAAGGTGTCGGCGTCCGCCGCCGACGCCCAGGCGATCGCCAAGTCGATGATGAGTTCGAGCGCGTACACGTGCTTCAGCAACATCGTCACGAAGGAAAGCGGCTGGCGGGTCGACGCGACGAACAAGTCGTCCGGCGCGTACGGCCTGATGCAGGCGCTGCCGGCGAGCAAGTACGCCACGGCCGGCGCCGACTGGCGGACCAACCCCGAGACGCAGATCAAGTGGGGCCTGAGCTACATGAACGAGCGCTACGGCAGCCCGTGCCAGGCGTGGACGTTCTGGCAGAGCCACCACTGGTACTGAGTGGGCCGCGAGTCGCACGACTCGCCCATGAACGCGGGTCGAGCCCCGCACGCCGGACGGCGTGCGGGGCTCGATCGTGTGCGGTGCCGGTAGGTGGGCGTCAGATCCGCTCGATGATCGTGCCGGACGCGTTGGCGCCGCCCGCGCACATCGTCACCAGGGCGAACTGCTTGTCGGTGCGCTCCAGTTCGTAGAGCGCGGTGGTCAGCAGTCGGCCGCCGGTGGAGCCGACCGGGTGGCCCAGCGCGATCGCGCCGCCGTTGACGTTGACCTTGTCCAGGTCGGCCTTTTGCACCTGGGCCCAGGAGAGCACGACGGACGCGAACGCCTCGTTGACCTCGAACAGGTCGATGTCGGACATCGCCATCCCGGAGCGGGCGAACAGCCGCTCGGTCGCGTCGTTCGGACCGTCCAGGTGGTAGTGCGGGTCGGCGCCGACCATCGCCTGCGCGATGATCCGAGCCCGCGGACGCAGGCCGAGCGCGCGTGCCTTGTCCTCGTCCATGATCAGCAGCGCCGCGGCGCCGTCGGAGATCTGCGACGAGTTGCCGGCGGTGTGGATGCCGTCGGGCAGCACCGGCTTGAGGCGGGTCAGGCTCTCGATCGTGGTGTCGCGCAGACCCTGGTCGCGGTCGACCAGCACGGTCTCGCCGGTGGGCTTGCCCTCGGCGTCCAGTACGGGTGCCTCGACCGGGACCACCTGCGAGGTGAACCGGCCCTCGTCCCACGCGCGCTTGGCGTTGGCCTGTGAGCGCACGCCCAGGGCGTCGACGTCGGCGCGGGTGATGCCGCGGTTGCGGGCGATCCGCTCGGCGGCGGTGAACTGGTCGGGCAGGTCGATCGCCCAGTCCTCCGGCTTGGACTTCTGGCCGGGCTTGGCGGTGTGCCCGAGCGGGTTGCGGCTCATCGACTCGATGCCGCATGCAACTCCCGCATCGATGGCGCCGGTCGCGATCAGTCCGGCGATCAGGTGCACCGACTGCTGGGCGGATCCGCACTGGCAGTCGATCGTGGTGCCACCGGTGCGGTGCGGCAGGCCGGCGTACAGCCAGGCGTGCTTGACGATGTCGCCGGACTGCTCGCCGGCCTGGGTGACACAGCCGCCGATCACCTGGTCGACCAGTTCGGGGTCGATCCCGGCCCGCTCGATCAGCCCGCGCTGGACGGCCGACAACAACTGCACCGGGTGCAGGCCGGCGAGCCGGCCGTTGCGCTTGCCGATGGGGGTGCGCACGGCTTCGACGATGACGGGGTTGCCCATGGGGTCGCTCCTAGCGAGTCCTGCGTGGCCGGTCTTCGGGGCCGGTCCACGGATGGCGACGCATTGATCCAGCCTGATCTCACCCTGCCCCAAGTGTATGACTAAGTCAAGGATATGATGGCGCGGGGTCGGGTGCCTCGTTTTCGGTCCCAGGTGGTATCCGGAGGGCTCGAAGGCTCGTTGCGACTGTCGTCGTGCCCGCATCCGATGCGCTTTGTACTCGTTCGCACTGCGACTCGGGTGTGCGGTCGGGTGGTTCGGGTGGGGCTCGTGGGGCGAGTAGGGACTACCGGAACGTGATATTCCGCATGGGATTCCCAGGCGTACTACGCTTGGCATCGTGTTGAGCGATCGAGCGGGTGCGGAGCGTCACATCAAGCCGCGAGCGGATCGACGCGCGGAGATCATCAGACACGCCTGTGCGCTGTTCGCCAAGCGGGGCTACGGCGCCACGACCGTCCGGCAGATCGCCGAGTCCGCCGACATGCTCTCGGGCAGCCTGTACCACCACTTCCCGTCCAAGGAAGCGATGTTGCTCGAAGTACTCGACAGCTTCTTCGCCGAAATCATGAGCCGACAGCGGGCCACCGTCGAGCGTGGCGAGGAGCCGATCGCCACGCTGCGCGGCCTGTTGCGGGACAGCCTCGAAGTGATCGGCAACAGTCCCGACGCGGCGATCGTGGTGGTCGGCGAGTCGCGCCGACTCTCCCGCAGCGAGGGCTTCGTCTGGCTGTCCGACCGCACCGCCGAGGCATCCACCCTGTGGGGGCGGGTGTTGCGCCGGGGCGTCGAGAACGGCAGTCTGCGCCGGGACCTGCACCCCGTGTTGTTGTCGCTGATGTTGCAATCGGCAGTGTGGGGGATGGCCCAGTGGTATCGGCCGAGCGGCCGCTACGACCCGGACGCGGCCGCGGGGCGTCTGGTGGACGTGTTCGTGCGCGGCATCGTGCGGCCCGGACGGCACTCCTCGCAGCGCATCTGCAACCTGCTCGGGCCGGCGCGCTACGCGGTGCCCACGCTGCGTCGGGTCGGCCCGATCGAGGACGCCCGGATCGAGGCCGAACGGCGGATGGCCCGGGTGCCGCCGCAGGCCGACGCGCGCACCCGGATCCGGATCGCCTCCAACCTGCTCTTCGAGCAGGACGGATACGCGAGCACCACGGTGCGTCGGATCGCCGACCTGGCCGGTGTGCCGGTCGGCAGCCTCGCGCATCACATCGGCTCCAAGGAGCAGTTGCTCGCCGAGCTGCTCGGCGAGTTCCTCGGCGATCTGCGTACCGCGTTCGACAAGGACGCCGCCGCGCAACCGGCGCCGGTGGAGCGGCTGGGCGGCCTGATCGGGCGGACCGTGGAGGCGCATGCCTATCACGGGGTCTCCACCGTGCTGGCGATAAACGAGGTGCGCGGCGACGAACTCCCGGCCGGCCGGCTGGCCTCGCAGCGGGCCAAGGTCGCCGACACCTGGACCGGGGCGCTGGTGGCCGGGATCCGGTCCGGCGACTTCCACCCCGATCTGGATCCGGCGTTCACCCAGCGGGTGTTGCGCACGGCGATCTCGACCGGGAGCCGGATATATCGCGGGATGGGTGTGCGGGACGCGGTGGGGTTGTATCGGGAGGTCGCGCTGGTCGGGATGGGGGCGGCACGGTGAGCCGGCGGCGTGAGGAGTCGGCGTTCGGTGGGTGGTCGGGGGTCGGGTCCGGGGCTGGGTCGGGCTCCGGGGTCGGGGCGGGGTCCGGGCCGGGGTCTGTGCCGGGGCCGATTCGGCTGCGGCGGGTGACGCGGTTGCAGGGGTTGACGCGGTTGTGGTGGGCGACGTGTGCGTTGTGGGTGACGCGCTCGCGGTGGGCGATTCGGTCGCGTCCGGCGGGGCGGTCGCGGGCTCGGCGGTGAGGGGGGCGGGTTCGGGGAGTTCGGGGGTTGGGAACTTGGGGAAACGCGTGAGAGCCCGCCCCTGGAATTCACCGGGTGGGGCGGGCTCTCACGGGTGCTACCGATGTTGCGGGTATAGCGGGTGTCTCGGGTGTTCGCCGGGGCGATCAGGGCGTGCTCAGCCCTGGTCGGTCTCCAGCGTCACGCCGACCGCGTGGATCACGGCGGCGATCTTGATCGCCTCCTGGATCGTCTCGCGCGGCACGCCCTCCTTGCGCAGGACCTGCTCGTGCGACTCCAGGCACCGGCCGCAGCCGTTGATCGCCGAGACCGCCAGCGACCACAGCTCGAAGTCGGCCTTCGGGGCACCCGGGTTGGCCATCACGTTCATCCGCAGCCCGGCCCGGAGGTTGCTGTACTCGGGGTCGCCGATGAGGTGCATCGACCGGTAGTAGATGTTGTTCATCGCCATGATCGCGGCAGCGGCCTTGGCGGCGGTGAACGCCTCGTCGGACAGCCGGCTCTTGGCTTCGGGTTCGAGTTCGGCCAGCACCTTGGGGCTACGCGTGGCGATCGCGCAGGCGAGCACCGTGCCCCAGAGCGTCTGCTCGGCGAGCTTGGAATTGCCCACGACCGAGCCCAGGTTGAGCTTGAGGTCCTTGGCGTACTCGGGCAGTGCGGCCTTCAGGACGTCGAGACCCATGGATCAGGCGTCCATCAGCTTGGCGGCGTCGAGGGTCTCGCCGCCCTTCTGCCAGTTGCACGGGCACAGCTCGTCGGTCTGCAGCGCGTCCAGGACCCGCAGCACCTCGTCGGGGTTGCGGCCCACCGAGCCGGCGGTGACCATGACGAACTGGATCTCGTTGTTCGGGTCGATGATGAAGACCGCGCGGTCCGCGACACCGTCGGCGTTGAGCACACCGGCGGCCGAGGACAGCTCGCGCTTGAGGTCGGAGAGCATCGGGAACGGCAGGTCGGTCAGGTCCGGGTGGTCCTTGCGCCAGGCCAGGTGCACGAACTCGGAGTCCACGGATACGCCGAGGAGCTGCGCGTCACGGTCCTGGAAGTCCTCGTTGAGACGGCCGAACGCGGCGATCTCGGTCGGACACACGAAGGTGAAGTCCTTCGGCCAGAAGAAGACGACGCGCCACTTGCCGTCGTAGGACTTGTTGGTGATCTGCTCGAAAGCCTTGTCCGCTTCCAGCGACACAACGCCGGTGAGGTCGTACTCGGGGAACTGGTTACCGACAGTAAGCACTGAATCTCCTCCGCGAAGGGCCGGGAAGGCAGGTTCACCATCCCGGTCGGACGTACGTTGATCACGATGTCACAGGAGAATTGATAGATGAAATAAGCAATGGCTCAACCATTGATCGTGATCGCCTATCAGTGGGCGGGGGCGGGAAGTGCCCAGCTCAGCGCCACGCCCGCCGGTTCGATCGCGGGACGGGGCGCGAACGGCAGGCGGACGAGGAGCTTACGCGCCGTTTCGTCGAACACCGAATCGGGACATTGGGATGATCTTGCGATCGGGGCGGCTCGAGGGTGGCCGGGGCGGTTGGCGGGGGAGTGGTGGGGTCGGGTGGGGGAGAGGGGCGGTCACGGGTCGTGACCGTGATCATGGTCATGGTCGGTGTCGGCGTTGAGTTCGGCCCCGGCGGATTCCGGTGGCGCGGCGCGGCCGTTCCCACGCCGAAGCGTCGTGGTGAGTCCCTGCCGTTGAAGGGGTGTTGCGGGGTGATTGCGCTCGCCGATGCCGGAACCCGGCAAGCGTGGAGAGGGTGGGCGGATGTGTGCCGAGGAGCGGGTGAAACACCGGCCAAGGACACCGCTTTCGCGGCCGACCATGCGGCCGTT
The DNA here is from genome assembly GCF_040629175.1 of Embleya sp. NPDC005971. Lineage (NCBI taxonomy): Bacteria > Bacillati > Actinomycetota > Actinomycetes > Kitasatosporales > Streptomycetaceae > Embleya > Embleya sp. NPDC005971. The sequence goes on from NZ_JBEXUX010000017.1 coordinate 156,748, forward strand.
CCGGCACTTGGAACCCGATGACCAGGCGGTGTACGAGTTCCTGTGCACGTGGCGGGACAACAGCCTGGCCGGGCAGGTCGGCAGCCCGCTGTCGGAGAGTGTTGACAAGATCATCGCCATGATTGGCGTACGTACCACCCCGCCGCGGCCGGTCGACATCGCCGCGGTCTTCCCCGCGCTGGCTCCGCTGGCCCGCCCGGCGGTCCGGTTGCACCCGCGTCCCGGGTCTCCCACGGTGCACGACAGCTCGATCGGCGGACCCCTGCTGTGGCCCGCACAGGAACCCTGGCGGTACTGCCGCATCGAGCATGACGGCCTCCACCCCCTGGTGCCCGTGGCCCAGTTGTATGCGCGGGACATACCCCTGCTGCGGCCGCCCGGGCGGACCGACCTGCTGCAGGTTCTGTGGTGCCCTTCGGAGCACGCGCCGGACTCGAGCATTCCGATCGAGTTGTCCTGGCGGACCGCCGCGGATGTCACCGACGTGTTGGCCGCGCCGCCCGAGCCGTTCGACGCGGACGAGGACCTCTACGTGCCCGAGCCGTGCGTGCTCGCGCCGGAGCAGGTCACCGAGTACCCCGATTTCCTGGAACTCCCCGAGGAGTCGAAGCAGCAGATCACGGACCCCGCGCACTGGCGGGCGGCGGGCATCGTGGTCGACGACGCCTACCCGCAGGAGATCTATGACAACGCGATGTCCCACGCTCCCGGTTGGAAGATCGGCGGCTGGGCCCCCTGGGGACTCACCGACCCCATGCCGCGGTTCTGTGTGGCCTGCGGTACGGCAATGACGCCGCTGCTGACCATCGCTTCGTCCGAATGGCACCCCGACAGCACGAGTTGGATCCCGTACGAGGACAGGGTTTCCGGCGTGTCCGAGGACAGTTGGTGCAATCCGCCCGAGATCACCGTGCTGGACGCCAATCACCTCCAGTTGTACGCCTGCCCGGCGAGCGGAGGCCACCCGCACGTCGACCTGGTCCAGTGAGGGACCGCGGGAGGCCCGGAACCGGGTAAGCGGAGATCCGCACTCCGCACCAACGGCGCCCGTACCGGGTGACGAAGCCGAAACGGCTCGGCAGCGGGCCACTTCGTCTCGTCCTCGGCGTTCATGCGCATGCGCCAGGAACGCAAAGTCGAGCCGCCACGGTCGCGCTACCTGGCCAACCCGTGGCCCGCCGCCGCAGAACGTTCCTCGACCACGCTGTCGCCCGACGATGTCGGCGACTGGATCGCGATGTTCGCCATCGGCGTGCAAGTCCCCGACATCTTCCCGGACATCACCGACGGTGGAACCAGCGGCGACGAGCCCTACCGCTTCCGGCTCTTCGACACGGACGTCACGAGCTGGGCGACCACCGACTACATCCCCGGCGCCGACACCTTCGAAGTCGCCCAATCCGGCCCACGTCGCCTGTGGACCGAACTCGAAACCGCCTGGCGCTGGTGGCACGACCAGGGCCGCCCCGACTTCCACCGCTACGGCCTCACCGCCCACCCGGACGGCACCGAACAGCCATGGCTGGACGACCCGGACAACCCCGTCCCGACCAGCCGGAGCCGCGGTGCTGCCGGGTCCGTTCAGCCGATGTAGCGGAAGGCAAAGGAGATCGTGATGCTCCCGGTCCCCCGCACCGGGAGATCGGGCCGGCCCGCGCCTTTGGCGCCGACTACGTCGCGACGTACGGGTGTTGCGTTCCGAGCGCGCGCCCGCCGTCCGGCCGGGAGCAGCCCGGGGGTGCGTGTGGCGCATGGCTTCGCGAGGACACCTCACGTTTGCTTCCGGCGCATCGGTGTCACGGTGTCGTCGCGGCCGGCCCGTTCCGAGTGTGTGTCGGGGTGTGGGTGTGGTTCACAACACTCTTCCGGGCGTGCGGTTGGTTCGGGATGATCGCGGGATGTTCGTCGGTGGGGGAGCGTTACAACAGGGGCCTGGTCCGACGGGGCTGTCGGTGATGAGTACCGACGCGATTCCGGAACCGGAACGGTTCGGCTGGTGGGCCGAGTTGGTCGGCCGTCACGTCATGGCGGTGTCCATCGACAGCGCTTACACGGCGCGGTTCCGCGGCGACGCCCAGGCCGTGGAGACGCCGGACGGCCAGGTGGCCGCCTTCGGTTTCTCGCCGATGACGGCCCGCCGTTCCGCCGTGCAGATCCGCCGGTACGACCCCGAGTGCTACTACCTGGTGCTGGTGCGCGGCGGCCCGATCCGGTTGACGCAGGAACGCCGTACCGCGTGCCTGGAGGCAGGCGGGATGACACTGTTCTCCACTTCTCATCCGCTGGACGTCGACTTCGTCGACGTCGGTCGCCGGTCCCGGCTGACGCTGATCCGCCTACCGCGCGCGTCGCGCCCGCCGGCCGGCAGGAGCGCCGACAGGCTGCTTGGCGAACCCCTTTCGACTCGCGCCGGGCCGGGCCGCCTCCTCGCCTCCTACCTCGCACAACTTCCCGAAGCCGCGCACGGTAGCGCCCCCGGCGACCTGGCTCGCATGGCGGCCATCGGCGTCGACCTCGCGGCGACCGTCGTTGCCTCCGGCCTCGACACCCACGACGCCCTGCCTCACGCCACCCGCAGGGCTGCACTGCTGGCACGCGTCCACGCGTTCATCGACCGCCACCTGGCCGATTCCGAACTGGGGCCGGCCGCGATTGCCGCGCACCACCACATCTCCGTACGGAGCCTGCACGAACTCTTCCGCGACGAACCGGAATCGGTGGCCGCATCGATCCGGCGGCGCCGTCTGGAACGTTGCCACGCCAACCTGGCCGACCCGGCGCTGCGGCACCGCACGATCGGCGAGACCGCCGCCCGCTGGGGGCTGCGTCCCGGCGACTTCAGCCGCGCGTTCCGCAGCGTCTACGGGGTCCTGCCGCACGAAGTCCGGCCGCATACGCGAGGCCCGGGCCGATAGCCCCGCCCCGGTCGCCCGGCAGGCGAACCGAGCGGGCCGGTCACGATCGTCGAACCCGCCGGCGGTGTGCGCGCAATGCGGACGAACGCTGCGCCGAACGCGGATGACCAAGGTGTTCCGGCCGGGAGAGGGTGGACAGGCGCCATGAGAAAGGGGGCGCGGGGCACGGGAATCGGGCGGCAACCGAGGATTCCGTGCGGTGATCAGCCGGCTCAGGGAGGGGGGATTGCCCGGGCGTGCCGAGTACGTCCAGGCAATCCCCCACCGGTGTTGCCCGAGCGCGCTTCCGCCCCAGCCGTACCGGCCATGACGGAGGAGCACACATGAAGCGTCGCAGGATCGCCCGCTGTGCGGGAGTCACGGCCGCCGCAGCCGGCCTGGCTTTCGGATTCACCGGCCAAGCCACGGCCGCCTCACAGTTCGCATTGACCTACACGAACTCCAACATGTGCGTCGGCGGTGAATCGATAACCAACGCCGACGCGTTCTCTTCGGGATATACGTACGGCTACAAGCGAAACAGCAACGGCACCTGCACGCTCGTGAACAGGCCCACGGGCGTATTGTCGGTCGAGAAGCACTTACTTGCCTACGATGCGCCCGGTAACGTCTGGTTCACCTGCGCCACGGAAGGCCCGGCCCGAAACGGCGGCTCCGCCTTCCGTGTCGGGATCGAAAGCCACTACCGCTGCGGTGGGAACCTCTGGCACGCCACGTTCACGGCCGCCTATGGATGGGACGGCTCCGCGTGGCGCGGCGCCTGGGTCGGCTCGAACAACGAGTGGGTCCCCGCGTTGAACCTCTCCACCGCCCCCAGCAGCCCCCCGGCAGCGCCGAAGACCAACGCGGCCGACGCGATCAAGCGCGGCGAGGTACGCCTGGGCAGCCCCGGCGGCCCCAAGACCACCGCCGCCCAACTCCAAAAGCCCCCCACCGTGCGCGGCGACGCTCCCGTCGAAAACCCCCCTTCCGGCGGCACCTACACGGTCCGGACCCTCACTCGCTAGGCCCCGTCCCGACGGCCTCCGCGCCGGAACACCCCGTGGGTCCGCAGCACCGGCGTTGCGGACCCACGGCGGGTGACGGCGGGGGAGGCGGCGGAAGCCGGCCTGTGTCCGGGTGTCGGGCCGAGTCGCCGGAGGGTGCGAACGCGCGGGCGGCGCCCGGCTTCCGTGGCGCGGGGTCCGCAGTCCCGGGCGAGCCGTTCCGGCAGTCTGCGTGTCCGGGTCCCGGCCGGGCTGCCGCCTGGCAAAATCACGGCATGGAACGCGTGCTCGGAATCGGTGGATACTTCATTCGCGCTTCGACCCCGGCTGCGTTGGGCGCCTGGTACCGGGATTTCCTCGGCCTGGATGCGGACGAGCACGGCGTATGGCACCAGGAAGCGGGACTCACGGTCTTTGCGCCCTTCGAGGCCGACACCGACTACTTCGCTTCCCGTTCCCAACAGACCATGCTCAACTTCCGCGTCCGCGACCTGGACGCCATGCTTGCGCAGCTCCGCGCCAAGGGCGCCGACGTAGCCGACGAGATCCAGGACATGGAAGGCGTCGGCCGCTTCGGCTGGGTAACGGACCCCGAGGGCAACCGCATCGAACTCTGGCAGCCGGCGTAACAGGCGGACCACGCACGCCGATCGGCCTTGGTCACGCTTCTTGGATCGGAGGAGATGGCGCCGCCGTGCGTGCCGTGGATCATGGCGGCGGGCGTGGTGACTTTGCTTCGCCGACTGCGTGGGCTCGGTTGGGGGCTGGGGCTGGGGCTGAGTGGTGGGGCTGAGTGGCGGGGCGTTTCGCGGCCTGCGGTCGCGCCTTGGTCGGCGGCGGGTGGCTTTGTGCTAAACGGTCGGCGTGGGCCGGTGGAGGTGGGCCCGGGTCCACGGTCACCGGCGGCCGGGAGCCTTGGGTTTCCCGGCGAGAGGTGGGTGTTGCTTGGCGGGAAAGGCGCCGGCAACGGCGGAGCGGGAGGGCGGCCGGGTTGGGTTCGCCGGGGAGCCTTTCCGAGTGGGTCGGGCGTTCGCGGCCGGCGGTCGCGTCTTGGTGGGCAGCGGGTGGCCTTGTGCTAAACGGTCGGCGTGGATTGACGGAGATCAGCCCGGTCCCACGGTCACCGGCGG